>NZ_PDGW01000021.1:0-63673 GCF_014335015.1 Corynebacterium sp. LK31
AGTATTAGTTAGTACATCGGCACACTATTGAGTTCTCACACAACACACACCCACGAAGACAACCACCCCAACCAGGGCAACCACCACGTGAGCAGCGAGAGAAAACATTAACAAACAATTAACCAGAAAGTCAAACCAACGACTCCCAGCGGCTAACCGCACGAAAACATTTCCCCCACATCAACCAACCAAACACATAAACTGCCTGGCCACGCTGACCTCCAGATACATTACACACATGCCCCTATTTAAGCGAATCCGCTGGTAGAACCTGGAAAACGAATCACTTTAGTTAACTCTGTACGCCAGATTTGAGCCTTCCTACGGCTCGGGCGCTACTTTTCAGCAACTCAGCAATCGACCAATTACTTAGTCAGAGCCGCCTTGTCACCTGCGAGTCGTCGCCAAGCAGTGGCAGACGCGACCCCCATCAGCGCACCCGCACCCAGAAACACGCTGCCTGCACCCATCGCGGTAGCACCCAAACCAGCAACCGGCGGCAGGATGACCTGCGCCAAGCGGTTACCCATCAGTCGGATGGATAGCGCCTGAGCGCGCACCTCGGCATCCACCAGGGAGCTCACCCACGTCATTGACATGGGCATGACAAAACCCCACGCCAAGCCACAGATACCAACTGCGACAACCATCAGCCACGCACTCTGTAGCCACGGCATTGCCAAAAGCGGCAGGACACCGGCACAAACTGCAATGATAAGGACTCGATTGCGATTAGCTCGGTTCAAAACAGTCGGCATGAGGGCTCGGGAAATAATCGCGAGGCCACTACGCGCACCAAGGATTGCCGTCACCTCGGCAACACTAAAGCCCAGTTCGCGTCCCAGCACCGGCACATATGCCGTCAACAGGTCAATGGCTACGATGACCGCAATTGATACAGCCATGGCGCTGGACATGCCGTCGATACGCAGGATGCTTAGGACCGATGCGCCGCTGGCTTCGGCCTGCGCCGGCCGCCTCTTGTCCATCCGGCTGCGGTCGCTAACAGTCGACGCCGGGGATTGCTCAGTTGAGCTAGCAGCTTGCACTTCGGCGGCTGCATTCGCTTCGTGCCGTCGATAAGCAGTTGCGACCGGCCAGCCGATGACCAGGGCGACCGCGCCGATTCCCGTCATCGCCCAGAGCGCAGAAGTGGTGGCGGTCATGGCGCTGCCGTCGTGGTTGGGAGTGAGCAGACCTGCACCGACAATGCCGAGGAACTGCCCGACGGAAATTCCGAGCGTGAAATAAGCAAAGAGGCTATCGAGCCCGGCGACGCCGCCACGCAGGTGCGAAACCATGCCTTGAGCGGCGATGAGCGTGGTCATGTGGGCAAAACCCAGGGCCACGTAGCCGAGCAGAAGAATAGGTAGGTTCGGCGAGAGCGCCATTACTGCTGCCGCGATGACGGTGGCGACGAGACCGGAGTACATGACTTCGGTGGCGCGATGACTGTCGACAAGCTTGCCGGCGGGAAGCGCAATAATAAGAGGTACAAGTGAAAATGCGGCAGTGAACCAGCCGACGGTGGCGGCGGAACCGCCAAAATCGAGGACTCGCCAAGAAAGCAGCACGCGACCGCCGTTGAAAACCGCTTGTCCCAACACAGTAATGAGAACCAATAGGCCGAACCAGCGTCTCATACCTGTTTGTAACTCCCCTTCTCCTGTGTGGTCGTACTCTTCGCGGGGCGATTTCTTTGCACGTCAATACCTAAATTGATCGGTGCCTTCTCGTCGACTCGCACTCCTGCCAACCCGCGAAGGGCGGTCAAAGTGATGCGGCTTATTAAGAATAGTCCCTGAAGTTAAACATGTTTAGCGCATAGAATGAATTATTCGGGCATCCTTGTCGATGTAACCGGTTTGCTTATTTAGTTAATAAAGAATCAGGAATTAGGAGCCATGCTTGAACGCACATTGGTGTTCGTCGATACGTCATATTTATTGGCGAGCTTTTACAACTCGTGGGAAACCGGAGCCCGCGGGCAATTAGAAATCGACCTTAGAGAAGTAGTTAGTGTCCTTGACCGAATGATTAACCAGCAGCTGAACCAGCCAGTTCAGCGGCAACTTTGGTACGACGGCATCCCGGAGTCGGGGCCGCATCGTTACCAGCGCTCACTGCGCACGATTGATGGTGTGCAGCTGCGCGCAGGTCAGCTCATTGAATGGGGTGACCGACGGACTCAGAAGGCCGTCGATACGCGACTCGTCGCAGACATGGTCGTCGCCGGCCTGCGCAACCAAGTTTCCGATATCGTGCTGGTCTCGGGCGATGCGGACATGCTGCCCGGCGTCGCTGAGGCTTCGGCTGCCGGTGTGCGTGTGCATCTCTACGGCTTCGGCTGGGACTCCATGTCCGGTGCACTTCGCCATGCCTGCGATTCGACGACAATCCTCGATCCCCGCGAGGACTTCGCCGACGCCATGCAGCTCAACGTCCTTGAAGGCCCAATCCCACCGGTCGTCCGCACGAATAAGCCGCTGGGCGATGCCGAACCAATCGAGGATCTCGGCGCCACCTGCGTGCCGGATACGCGCATCACTCCTCCGGGCGAGGGCTCGCTTGACGACGGCACGGAGAACACTCCCTCCGCTGCCGACGGTGACGCTGCTTCGCCGGAGGCCGGCACTCCGGAGGTTCCGCAGGACCAGCGCGTTGTGCCATCCCCCACGGCTGACAGCGACTCCGACTGTCGCAGCGAAGACAATGCCGCAGCCACGCCGACGGCCAAGGCCGACTCGCCGAAGTTCAACGAGGTCGAGCACGCGGCCAAGATGGGTGCCCGGGAAATCCCGGCGCAGGCTGAGCACCGCGCTGAGGTAGAGCGCACCGGCGGTTCGGAAGCTACACGGGTGGATTCCGCTGCTTCGGGCGTTTCGGCTGCCTCACCAACGCAGCCAACGCAGCCAGCACAGCCTTCTCCAGCGACCATGCCCGGCGCGACAGTCAACACTGGCAGTGGGGCTGGTAACGACACTGTGAACAACACCGGAGCCGAGCATGCAGGCGCGTCTGCCTCCGATTCCGCGTCGTCGACTGCAACCGGCAGTGGGGAGTCGGCGACGGAGTCGTCGACAAGCGAAGACGGTGCCAACACGAGTACGCCGAAACCAAGCCCGCGGCCGAATCCTTCGATGATGGCGCCAAGGAGGAAGCTGCGTAGTCGATACGTGCCCCTGCCGAACGAGGTGTGGGCATCCGCGGGTTTTCAGACGCCGTTCGATGTGGGACAGCAGTACGCGAACTGGTGGTACGAGAATATTGCAAACGAGCAGGCGCGCGATAGTGCCCACTTGCTCTCTGGTGGTGGGCTGCCACCGGACATTGATCGTCCGCTGCTGCAGTTTGCGTGCGAAACCCTGCACGAATACACGCTGACGGAGACGCAGCGCGTCAATCTGCGCGATGGTTTCCACGCCGGTATCCGCGGAGTGCTGCTCGCGCGGAAGAACGGCGAATTGGAGTAATAGCGCGCCTCACGGATTCGGCAGTTTCGGTGGCTTCAGCACTGCTGGCGCTACTGTCGCTGCTGGCGCTACTGTCGCTGCTGGCGCTGCTGGTGCGAGAAAGTGTCGGGGTTTATGTCAGTTTAGGGTGGTTTTTCCCGCTCAAACTGACATAAACCCCGACACTTTCTTGTTGACGATTGTTGGCAACTGGTGAACGCTACTTCGCTTCGTCTGCGTCCGTTGTGGTGTCCTCAACGGCCTCAACGGACTCGGCGGACTCGGCGGCCTCCAGCTCGCCGGCGTTATCCTTCGCGGCAGAACCGGATTCGAGAGCAGCGTTTTCATTATTCATCTGGGCACGAATTTCGGCCAGACGCATGTCAGCAGCGGCATCGCGAGTCGAAGTCTCGATCTCAGCCATACGACCTGCCTGTGAGGATTCCGCGAGCTCCTGAGCGCCCAACGCATTGGCGTAGCGGCCTTCAATCTTCTCACGGACCGAATCCAAAGTCGGCACATTCGGATCCTCGGAAATACCCTGCATGCTCTGGAGAGTCTTCGACGCGGTCTCTTGCATCTTGGCCTGATCGGCCTGCGACTCCAGCTTGCGGATATCCTGCTTAATCTGCTCGTAGCGAGCCTGCGACTGCTGCGCCTGACGCTGTGCCTCCTCAGCAGCAGATACGGCCTGCTGGTGGAGCTGCGTAGTATTTTCCAGCTCCTTTTCAACATTCACCAGCTGGGTGGCAAACACCTCAGCAGTGCTTTCCATCTTCTGTGCAGTGGCCTCATCGCCCTTGGCACGAGCTTGATCCGCATTGGCGAGTGCCTGCCGGGTGTTCTCGGTAATCTTGTCACGCTCAGAGGTCAACCGCCCCAGCTGCATTTCCAGCTGATTGCGGTTGCCGATGATAGCCGCAGCCTGACGCTGAATCTCCTGATGGCGCTGACGCTCGGCCTCAGCTGCCTGTGCAATCTGAACCTTAGGATCCGCATTGTCCTCGATCTTCTTATCGAACGAAGACATCATGTACTTCCAGCCCTTGGCAAATGGATTAGCCATGCAAATCCAACCTTCCTCAACATATGCGGAATAACTAATCGGAACCGAGAAGATTCCATCTCTTAAAAAATTGTACGTGAGCTAGCTCGCTCTCTCTCGGCAAACGGAAAGAGCTGGTTACCGACAAGCAAGACTCCCCCAGAGTTGTAAACTCTCTAAACATGGTTCATTGCCCTCAACGCACGTACCGCGGACTGGCCGCGAGTCTCGCCGCGGTAATTACTCTGTCAGCAACTGCGCCGCTGGCTAACGCGACAGTCACCGCAACTGCTGACTCCACCGATACCGGTGCATTTTCGCAGGTAGTCGTAGCAGCTCCATCGTCAACGGAGCCGGCTAAGCCCTCCGACGCAAAAACCAAGAAGACCACCGAAAAGCCAACTGAAAAGGCTCCCGAGAAGAGCACAGGGCGAACCGCAGAGAAGTCGGCGGAACAGTCGGCTGAGAAGTCGACCGAGAAAACCTCTTCACCGACATCGGAAACGTCCTCGACGGAGCCGTCGGAAAGCACTGTGAAAAGTGAGCCGAAGGAGTTTCCCCCACTTGTGCCAGGGGCGAAGACCCAGTGGGGCCTTGGCGTGCAAACTCGTCTCGACGAAGTGACTGAGAAGTTCGACGCTAAGGGCGGCATGCTCGGCATGGGCATTCTGGATCGCCAGACCGGTGAGTTCATCTGCAACTCACACTGTGATGATGTTTTTCGCCTCGCCAGCCTGATGAAGGTATTCGTCGCCGACGTTGTGGCCTATTCCAACTACACGCAGCCGAAGAAGGGCGAGATTGTCGCTGGCCAGGGTGATATGCCGGTTGAGGGCAACCCCGACGCCATGCTGCGCGACGACATGATTCGATACTCCAACAACGAAGCAACTGACGAGCTGTGGGATTCCTACGGCGGTGTACGCATCGTTGACAATGTCCGACAGCGCTACGGCCTCTCGGATAAGACTGTCGGCTCACCTATGTGGGGAGCCACCACCAGTACGCCAGCCGACATGGTTGCCTACTTTGACCGGATGCTGAGCGAAGAAGGCGGGCTGAGCGACACGGAGACCAAATACATGCGTCAGCTGATGTACTCACTGCCGCGCTACTCCTACGGCGATGCAGACCAGAACTTCGGTCTGCGTGCAGCGCTACCGAAGGAAACGATTGCCAACAAGTCCGGTTGGTACGAAGAGCAGCACACCACTGCCGGATTCCTTGGCGACGATGACCGTTACGCTATCGCGGTTCTGGGCAAAAACCTGACCGCCAACGAACTCACCGAAGCTGTCAAGCACGTGTTCCCAGACGGGCAGGTTCTGCCAACAGGTGAGAAGGAGACAAAGCACGCCCGCACCAGCGCACCACTGTCGATTGAGGAGGACTCAAACAAAGTCGCTCCAGCCCTGTGGGCGCTAGTAGCAGCACTCGCTGGCTTTGGTATTGGCTGGCTCATTCGTGGCCAGCGCGCGGACTAGATACAAAAAGCCCCCGCGCGCTTGAGGGCTAGTTCAGGCGCGGGGGCTTACGCGGAAGTGCTCCAAGTCGGAAAACGCACAGTATGCGGGCTGAACCGCAGAGTTTACTCGGTAGCGCTATCCTGTGCGGCCTGCTCGGCAATTTGCGCACGGACATCATCCATGTTCAGCTCCGAAGCCTGGCCAACCAGATCGCTCAGGGCGGCCTCCGGCAGCACACCAGAGTGCTGGAACAGCAGGATTCCCTCGCGGAAAACAAACAGCGTCGGAATCGACTGAATGCCCATGGCTGCCGAAACCTCCTGGTTGGCATCGGTGTCCAGCTTTGCGAACACTACCTCTGAGTGCTTCTCGGAAGCCTTCTCATAAATCGGGGCGAACTGGCGGCACGGACCGCACCAGGATGCCCAGGCATCAACGAGCACGATGTCGTTGTTCTGAATAGTCTCAGCGAAAGTCTCGTTCGTAATATCAACAGTTGCCATGGGTCTAACTCCTCTTACTCTTTAACGTCGTGTTCTAACTTCACGTTCTTTACGTAGGTTTTTACCCGTTAGTCTCCCACAACGCACGCGGGGGTCGATTCATTCCCGCCGGGTTCGCGGGAACGTCGTAAAGCGGCGCGAGCTAGTGGTTGATGCGGACAGTGTTGGCCTGTTTACCCAGGCCATCGATGGTGATGACCATTTCCTGACCATCCTGAAGGTAGGTCTGCGGGCTCATGCCGTGTCCAACACCCGCCGGCGTTCCCGTGGAGATGACATCGCCCGGGTTCAGCTGCACGAACTGTGAGATGTAGGCGATCAACTTCGCCGGGGAGAAAACAAGGTCCGCAATCGGTGCATCCTGGCGCAGCTCTCCGTCGACGTATGTGCGCACCCGCGCGGAGTCCGCATCGAAAGCATCGGCCGTGAGCATCCACGGCCCGAAAGCACTGGCGCGCTGCAACGTCTTCCCCTGTAGCCACTGCGCGGTAGCGTACTGGAAATCGCGCTGAGTGAAGTCATTCATAATCGCGTACCCAGCGATAGCGTCCTGTGCCTGCTCCTCCGACACCCGCAGGCA
The DNA here is from genome assembly GCF_014335015.1 of Corynebacterium sp. LK31. Lineage (NCBI taxonomy): Bacteria > Bacillati > Actinomycetota > Actinomycetes > Mycobacteriales > Corynebacteriaceae > Corynebacterium > Corynebacterium sp. LK31. The sequence continues at coordinate 7,047 of NZ_PDGW01000021.1, forward strand.
GGTCTCGCCGACGATAACCGCGAGCTCGCCTTCGTAATCGAGCTTCTCCGCGCAGGCCTCCGGCACTCGGATATCATCCTTCGCACCGGCGACGGCATCGGCAAACTTCGCAAATAACGTTGGCACCTCGGGGCGCTGGTGCCCCATCTCGTCGATGTGCGCGGCATAGTTCAAGCCGACGCAGACGATTTTGCCCGGCCGCGTAATCAGCGGTGCGAACGCCCACGCGCTCTCCGCCATGACGTTGTCAGGGTTGTTCCCCGCCTCCGCCAAGAGTTCTTCCGCTTCACGACGCCACGTTGGCCGCGCTAACACATCTCCGAGACAGTGGTCATCAAAAAGGACCGCTACGCCGTCGCCGAGAACAGCGGCGCGGGTTGCACCCTGGTATCGCAACGTTGCTAGACGCATGGCTTTCTCATTTCTTCATGGCTATTCTCTGTGTCACTTCTGCCGCCTGATCGGCTCCCGGTTCCACGCTACCGCCTTGTTGAGCTGAATTAGGAAGCAGGTTCGCTCTTAGGCTGCCGCGGAGCCTCGCCTTCAGGCAGGGAAGAAGGATTCTGACTGCGCTGAAGGGCACGCTGCCCCGGCGTAGTCATGCGCACTACCCACGCAGGACGGACAAAGAGCCACCCGGCACCGATGGCAAGCAGCAACCTGTGCAGACCAAGACACAGCATCGCCGCAATGATAGTCACCAGCGGCGTCATGATGACCAAATGTGGGTCCTTCGGCAGAATGAGGTCACAAATAATCATGACCACAACCAACATTGGAATGTGCATGAGGAAGATAGGCAGCGTTCGGCCGCCAACCTTTTCAAAGGGCACAACTAGGCGAGTGTTCTGCAGCATCGCCATAATATTGATTGCAGCCAGTGCGCCAGTGGTGGACAGGTACACGCGGGTGAAGCCGACGTTGCCTTCGTTAAAGCTCGAGTAGGTCGCCTGCACCCAGATCGCCACCGACAGGAACGCCGTCAGCGTCACTAGCAGTGAGAGGCCGCTGCGACGCTGTGCCATCCGGAAAATCCAGGGCGCACCGTACATGCCCAGCACGTAGAAGAACAGCATCTTGGTGACAAAGTCCCACGACCAGCTGGACGAGGCAAAAGGTGCCCATGCACTAATGAGGCCTGTAACGATGAGCTGAATCACCGGATGTACCCAGCGAAATGCTCGTGTGAGAATTGCGAACAGCGCCAGCGCCCACAGGAACCAAAGGTAGGAAGTTGGTTCGATGATCGCGTGAAGCGTGTTGTAAATTCGCGGCCCCCACGCGCTGTGGTCCGTGATCGGCGGCGGAGATACTATGCCATCGGCATCCACGTGCGTATACGGCATGAGGAAAAGCACGAAGTCACGCAGTGGAACCCAAATCACGTAGAGATAGACCATCACCCAGATTCGGCGATTGGCTAACTTATGCCACGACTCCTTAAGTGCCTTGCCGGCGAACAGCCCAGATAGCAGGAAAAACAGCGGCATACGGATTGGTCCGAGGAAGAAGTTAATCCCCGCCCACTGCGCCGTGTAGTAACCGTGCGCTTGCAGCTCTGTGATGGCATGGCCAAGCACAACTAAAAGAATGCACAGCCCCTTAGCCGCATCTACCCAACCGACGCGCTGTTTCGGCGCACTCTTCTGCCTTTTCGCTTTGGCCTCCGCTGCCACGGGAGCGGCAGTTGGTGACATAGTGCTTCCCCGCTTCCCGACGACTCCGCGTAACCCTCAAAACCTTCAAAACCATCAACGCACGAAAACTCGCCCTATTGACTGTCACTCACCTTACCTAGCCACCCGGATTGCACTAATTCTGGGTGGCTAGGCCAGGCACCTAGAGAGAACCGCTGGGCTCCTCCGCCAGGTTGGCGAACCTGGAGTAATGCAGCTGGTGGGCCACAGCAATGCTTCCGGTCGGTCCACCACGGTGCTTTGCGACGATAATATCCGCCTCACCAGCACGTTCATGGTCAGCCTCCTGCGAGTCCGGCCGGTAAATCAGCATGACGATATCGGCATCCTGCTCCAGCGAACCCGACTCACGCAGGTCCGAGACCTGTGGCTTCTTATCTGTGCGAGCTTCCGGACCACGATTCAGCTGCGAAATTGCAATCAGCGGTACCTCGAGCTCCTTCGCCAACAACTTGAGCTGACGGGAGAACTCCGAGACCTCTTGCTGCCTGGACTCGACTTTTTTACCCGAGCTCATCAGCTGCAGGTAGTCGACCACGATCATCTTCAGATCGTGCTTCTGCTTCAGCTGACGTGCCTTCGCGCGAATTTCCATCATGGTCAGGTTCGGCGAGTCATCAATAAACAGCGGAGCATCACGAATCTTGTCGCCGACCTCGACCAGCTTTGTCCAGTCCCGCTCATCCAGGTCACCGGAGCGCAAAGATGCCATGTTGATCTTCGCCTCTGCGGACATGATGCGCATCATGATTTCGTTGCGCGACATTTCCAACGAGAAAATTGCGCTGGTCATGCCGTTGCGAATCGAGGCCGAACGCATGAAGTCCATTGCAAGCGTGGACTTACCCACACCCGGACGGGCCGCAATAATCACCATCTGACCTGGGTGAAGGCCATTTGTCAGCTTGTCCAGGTTGGTAATCCCCGTCGGCACACCCTGCGCCAGACCGCCGTTTTGGGTAATAAGATCCAGTTCCTCCAGCGTGTCATCCAGGACATCGGCGATGGGAACGTAGTCATTCTTCGTGTTCTCACGTCCAACGCTGAAAATGAGCTGCTGCGCCTCATCCACCAGCTGCTCCGGCTCCGTGTCCTCCGCGCCCGCATAGCCAATCTGGGCGATTTTCGTGCCGGCCTCTACCAGGCGACGGATTGTCGCCTTCTCCGCAACAATGCGGGCATAGAACTGCGCATTCGCCGCCGTTGGCACCAGGGAGGCCAAGGTGTGCAGGTACAGCGGACCACCGATGCGCTCCAGGTCTCCAGTTCGATCCAGACGACCTGCCAGCAAAATGGGGTCAATTTCCGAGGACTCACCGTAGAGGTGCAAAATCGCCGAGTAAATCGTCTGGTGCGCTGGCCGGTAGAAATCCTCCGGCGTCAGCTGCTCGTACACATCCGCAACGACCTCTGAGTTCAGCAGCATCGCGCCGAGCACACTCTGCTCCGCCTCGATATTGTGCGGCGGGGTGCGCTCAAAAGTCGCGCCCGCGACCGCACTCGCACGAGCGCCACGACCACGGTCTCGCTCCCAGTCCCGCGCCCCAGATCCGCTTGCCGACGATCCGTTGCCCGAGCTCTGCGAGAAGGAATACTCCTCCGGTGGCGCATCCTCTACCGGCGGTTCCGGGGGCAGCGGAACGTCATCGAAGGAATCATCGTGGGAATTTACCGAGTAGGAGGACGCCTCGTCCCCTGCTCCGGAATGACCACCATCACCTACAGGCTGACTCATCGTGAGCAGCTCCTCCCCTTCTGGACCACTTAGGTGCCTTTTCAACCCTGTTGCTGACTGACCGTCACACTCAATATGTCTGTTCCGACCGCCAGCAGTGGACACCTGACTACCTACCGCAGTTATACCTGTTCGAGCGGATTGATGGACCTGTAAAAGTACCCTTGGAGTCCCCAGAAAACAATCTTCTACGGTGTTTATCCCCGAAGTTATCCACAGCACCTGTGGATAAGCCTGGGGAGAACATGTGCACAATCAAGAAAAGTCCAGGTGAACGGTCCGTAACCCTAAACCGCCGCTTGAATGTTAACGGGGGTAGCGGAGTTTCAATCCGAAAATATTCTATCTACGCAGGTCAGTGCGTATTTGCCTTAATCCTGCACAAATGTAATCCTCTGCTACCCCTTTAGCATCGATGCTGCTCATGCGGAGATTATTAACGATGAATTAATAAAAATCTCGCGCTCTCCAGAAAAGTTATCCACGGCAGCCAGGCAAGTTACCCACAGGTCTATCCACAGCAATCGTCGTTAGCCTGTGGACAAGTCGTAGACGCTCTTTCCAGCACCTGCGTAAAAGGCTTTAAACCAGCCTTAAACCACGAAAAGCCCCGACCTTTCACTACGAAAGATCAGAGCTTCACGTGTGCTGTTGTCATTGGGCCTCAGAGCCCGCGCAGTCTTTAAACGCGGTGCTCGTCAGCCGCCGTCAAAGTAAAAACTCTAAACCGCGAACTTACGCGGCGACGACCTGTACGGAAACATGCGCGGTAATCTGCGGGTGCAGCGCGATGTCAACGGTGTGCTTACCAAGGGACTTGATCTGGCTCGGAGCAAGCACGACTGCGCGCTTGTCGATAGCCTGACCGGAAGCCTTACGAACTGCATCGGCGATGTCACCCTTGGTGACAGAACCGAACAGCTTGCCATTTTCCGAAGCCTTCACAGCAACGGAGACGTTGTCGAGCGAATCAATCTTCTGCTTGACTTCACGTGCATGGTCGAGGTCGCGGATAGCGCGAGCCTCCTGGGCACGACGAATGCCCTCGATCTGCTTTTCTGCGCCGCGGGTGGCAACAATTGCCAGTCCGCGAGGAAGCAGGTAGTTACGTCCGTAGCCGGCCTTGACCTCAACGATGTCGCCTGCGACACCGAGCTTGTCAACGTCGGCGGTGAGGATCAGCTTCATGATCCCTGCCTTTCGCTGGATATGTCTTTAAAAGATTTTGAGAATTGTGGATGCTAAATCTGCTGCAAACTAGTCACGTAGTGCCGTGGCTGGAAGGAGTTTAGAACGGAGGCTCATCGCCGCCGAAGCCGCCACCGGCCGGAGGAGCTGAGTTCCACGGATCTTCCGCAGGAGCTCCGCCACCAAAACCGCGATCGCTCTGTCCACCCTGGTTGCCCTGGTTTCCACCAAAGCCACCGCCGAAACCACCACCGGCATTTCCACCCTGGCCGCGGTTGCCGCCGCCAAAGTTTCCACCGCCGTTGCGTGGAGTGCGCGTGACCTGAGCTCGAGCGAACTTCAGGGACGGGCCCACCTCATCGACCTCAACCTCAAAGACGGTACGACGCTCGCCCTCGCGGGTCTCGTAACTGCGCTGGCGCAGACGACCCTGGACGATGACGCGCATGCCCTTGGAGAGACTTTCGACAGCGTTCTCCGCTGCCTCACGCCACAGGCTGCAGGTGAGGAACATGCCCTCGCCGTCAACCCACTGGCCATCTCGGTACACCCGCGGAGTCGACGCAACGCGGAAATTCGCCACGGCGGTGCCATTCTGGGTGTACTTAAGCTCCGGGTCAGCAACCAAGTTGCCAACCACCGTGATTTGTACGTCTCCCTGAGCCATGCTTCTTCTCCTCGGTTGTATTCTGTCGAGCTGATGATGGGGCTTTCGCCCGCTATCCTACGACTTTCGCATTACCGGTGTGTCCCATTCGAGCACTCTGGTTACGCAAATATGACGCAGATTAACGATCAACCCGCAGCACCTTGGTGCGCAGGATGCTGTCGTTCAGATTCAGACGACGGTCGAGTTCCAGCACGGTTGCGGACTCGCAGGTGAGGTCGACGACAACGTAGATGCCGTCTTCCTTCTTCTCGATCGGGTAGGCGAGGTGGCGCTTACCCCAGATGTCCACCTTCTCCACCTTGCCGTTCTCCTTGCGGACAACGTCGAGGTACTTCTCCAGGGACGGGCCTACGGTGCGCTCATCCTGAGACGGATCGATAATAATCATTACTTCGTAGTGACGCACGGACCTCATCACCTCCTATGGTCTAGTTCTTGTATTTCGGCTACACAGCGTGGTGCGCTGGCACTGTCTTTCATGCCAACCGCTATGCAGCAGGAGGATCGTTGCGTCAAGCAACCCTGCCAGGGTACCGCAGGCAGAGGTATATGTCCTAATCGCAGGCGCCATCGGCAAGCAGTACTGGCAAGCGGTGTCAGGGCGCCGAATAGAAAGAGACGCACACAGAGCTACTGCGTGCGCCTCTTTGAATTGTGAAGTTGTCGCGTGCTTGGTGGGCAGTTAACGCTCTAGCAACTGACTACCTGGCCTGCGTCCTACATTGATGTCGAGGAAGCATGTGCCAACGCAATAATCACCGGAATGACTGTCGCGAATAGGAAAGCTGCCAGGCACAGAGCCCAAATGATTGCCGGTTTCCACTTCTGCATGAAGCCCCAAAAGGCCGTGCCGAACATCAGGAAGCCAATCGCGACGCAGACGATGGTGAAAATCACCCACGTGTCCACTTACTGTCCACCTCCAGGGTTACCGGGGTCTCCGCCGCCTTCATTGCCACCGCCGAAACCACCGCCTCCCGGAATCGGGATGGGCAGTAGGTCAGCGATTCCGCCGCCACCGCCTCCGCCATCGCCACCCGGAACCGGAAGCGGTGCAGGCTGCTCCTCGGAGGACTCAGAGGTCGACTCCTCGGCCGACTCCTCTTCTGTGGTCTCCGGGGCATAGCCCTGGTCATAGCCAGAGTCAGAGGTCGACGGCGCCTGGTACTGCGGCGCACCTGCGACACCACCGATTGGCTCCGGCTTGGTGAAGTACTCAAAGTCCTCGTTAGACAGTGCGTTATCCATGGTGTACTTCCACAGATCACCCGGGGTTTGCGAGCCGTACATGATGCCACCATAGGAGTTGTAGAGCGCCGAACCATCGACGTTGCCAACCCACACTGCAGTCGACAGCTGCGGTGTCGAACCGATCATCCACGCATCCTTGTTCTGGCCGGTGTCACCCAACTGCGTAGTACCGGTCTTGGCGGCCGACGGGCGACCACCACTCAAGGGCTTGTTGCTGTAACCGGCAATAGGCTCCATGGCCGATATCATATTGGTGGCCACTGCCTTGGAAACTCGACGGTCGCCCTTGTCAGCGTTGGACTCGTAAACAATCTCGCCCTTGGAGTTTTCGACCTTCTCTACGAAGTGAGTCTGCTGATAGACGCCATCGTTAGTCAGGGTAGCCAGACCAACGGCCATATCCAGCGGACGTGAGAGGTACTGACCCAGGGCGATACCGTCCTGCGAGTGACCGTTGTCGTCCATCAGAGTCTTTTCAATACCCGGGATGGACTCAGCCACGCCCAGACGATGAGCCATTTTGGCGGTGTCATCCGGACCATTCTTCAGGTCGCGCTGCAGGCGAATAAACGGGGTGTTCAGCGACTGCTTCAGGGACTCATAAAGCGGAAGCACGCCACCGCCGGCACCGCCGTCGTTGTGCAGAGTGACGTTACCGGACTGCACAGGTGCCGAAGAGTACTGCGCGGTCAGTGGAATACCTTGATCGAGAGCTGCTGCCAGCGCAAAAATCTTGAAAGTAGAGCCGGTCTGCAGACCGCTGTTTGCGTAGTCCCAACCAGTCGGATCGTCGCCACCGTAGTAGGCGCGGACAGCACCGGTCTTCGGCTCCACCGAAACGATGGCGGCACGCAAACCCGTTGACTGATCGACGTAGTTTTCCATCGCATCCAGGGCAGCCTGCTGCACCGTCGGGTCAATGGTCGTCGTAATGCGTAGACCGCCAGTGTTGACCTCCTGCTCGGAGATACCTTCGCGCTCCAACTCAGCCAGAACCTGATTCTTAATCATGGCAGCCGGGCCGGGCTCCGGAGCCTGCTTCGGCGCCAACGCCGGATCGATGGTCTCCGGGTACTGCATTCCCGCGCGGTCCTGCGGCGAGACGATGTTCATCTCCACCAGGCCATCGAGGACGTAGTTCCAACGCTGCTCAGCCTCCGGGCGGTTAGTCCACGGATCCAGTGCAGATGGACGCTGAATCGAGGCTGCCAGCACAGCACCCTCTTCGGCATTCAGCTCACCGACTTCCTTACCGAAGTAGGCCTTCGACGCTGCCGCGATACCGTATGCGTTACGACCAAAGTAAATCGTGTTGAGGTAGGCCTCAAGGATTTCGTCCTTAGTCCACTCCCGCGCCATCTTCGCCGACATGACCAGTTCCTTGGCCTTACGGGTCAGCGTGCGCTCATTGCCCACCACAGCATTCTTGACGTACTGCTGCGTAATGGTCGAGCCGCCACCGGCACTGGAATTACCAGTCACGACTCCCAGAGCCGCACGGGCATAACCAGTCAAGGAAAAACCCGGGTTGGTATAGAAATCACGATCCTCAGCTGCCAGCACTGCATTGCGTACAGCATCCGGCACCTTGTCGATAGTGATGTTGCTTCGGTTACCGCCCTCGGGGACGATGCGCGTGATTTCCTTTTCACCACTGCGGTCATAAATCACCGCAATCTGGCTATTGGCCAACTCCTCTGGCTCCGGCACGTCCGTTGTCGCATAAGCAACACCGAACACAACTACCGGCAACAGCACGACCAGCGCCACGGCTAGACCGAGCCACGCTAAAATTCGCCGCTTATTATCAGTCGGCTGTTCTTCTTGCGCCATCGAGCTTTCCTCTTCATGGTCATCTGGTTCATGGTCATCTGGGGCGTACTGCCCCTTCTCCGGGTCCGGCTCGCTTGCCGACGTCATCTCTGAATCGGTAGCCAGACCCTCGTCACTGCCACCGACCGAAACAGCATCAATGCTGTCGCTGGAATCGTCGTCAAGCGATGCGTCATCGGAGCGTGCGTGCGTATTGAAGGAATCAGCATCCGGCTGATCCCACCACTCGCCTGATGAATTAGAACCCTGGCCCTCGTGAGGGCTGTTAGGACCGCCTGGGCTATCGGGTCGATCATTGCTCACGGGTGCTCTCCCTAGTTTTCTGACTCTTCTCGAGCTGCCTGAAGTGTCCGGGTCAGGAAACTCCACTTGCAGTCGGGGCACACCTCAACTTCTTTGACGGTGCACGAACCATATTCATTAACTATTGCGGATAATTCGTTTTCAGTACAAGCAGAGCCGGAACGACGGCCCAAGTTTTCTCCGAACACCCAGAATACGAGTCGGAGGTCGAATTTGCGACATACTGGGCACTCTTCCTGGGGCTTTCTGCCGTGAAAACGCGCGGCAGCGACCAGCCGAGCATCGGCATCACAGAGTGATTTCCGTGAAATCTCCCCTGCACGCCACTGCTCCAATAACTGCTTCTTGAGCAAGGAGTGATCGATCTCGCCCTGCCATGTCATCACGAAGACAGATTAGCAGGCGCGTGCGGGCTGATTTCACCCCCGCTTTATCGGTAAACACATGCCCCCTCACGGTTCGGGCATCGGCAAAAAACGCATAAAGGTATAACGTCACGCTCGTTACCTCAATGCGTGCACCCACTCACGGCCGCACCGCTGGCGTAAGGCCCTGGCGCGGGGTCCTGATGCTAGGTCCTTCTGCGAGTTCCCGGTGTGAGTTCCCGGCGCGAGGTCAAAGCCTCCGAGCACATAGTTTCAAGGAGAATTACCAAATGAGTTCAATTCGCGTCGCTATCGTCGGCGTCGGCAACTGCGCCTCCTCCCTGGTGCAGGGTGTCGAGTTCTACCGCGATGCAAAGCCCGATGAGACCATTCCTGGCCTCATGCACGTCGTCTTCGGCGACTACCACGTCTCCGATGTCGAGTTCGTCGCAGCTTTCGATGTTGACGACAAGAAGGTCGGCAAGGACCTCTCCGAGGCCATCGTTTCCTCTGAAAACTGCACCATCAAGATTGCCGATGTCCCGACTCTCGGCGTTGAGGTTCAGCGCGGCCCGACCCTGGACGGCGTTGGCAAGTACTACGCGGACACCATCGACGAATCCCCAGCTGAACCGGTCGACGTAGTTCAGGCGCTGAAGGACGCCAAGGTCGATGTCCTGGTCTCCTACCTGCCAGTCGGTTCCGAGCAGGCCGATAAGTTCTACGCACAGTGCGCCATTGACGCTGGTGTAGCCTTCGTCAACGCCCTGCCGGTCTTCATCGCTTCCGACCCGGAGTGGGCCAAGAAGTTCGAAGACGCAGGGGTTCCGATTGTCGGCGACGACATCAAGAGCCAGGTGGGCGCAACCATCACCCACCGCGTCATGGCCAAGCTATTTGAGGACCGCGGTGTTCGCCTCGAGCGCACCCTGCAGCTCAACGTCGGCGGCAACATGGACTTCAAGAACATGCTCGAGCGCGACCGCCTCGAGTCCAAGAAGATCTCCAAGACCCAGGCTGTCACCTCCAATCTCACCGGTCCACTGGCCGGCAAGATCGATGACCGCAACGTCCACATCGGCCCGTCCGACTGGGTGGACTGGCTGGACGACCGCAAGTGGGCCTACGTCCGACTCGAGGGCAAGGCCTTCGGCGAGGTGCCGCTGAACCTTGAGTACAAGCTCGAGGTCTGGGACTCCCCGAACTCCGCTGGCATCATCATCGATGCTGTTCGCGCTGCCAAGATCGCCAAGGATCGCGGCATCGGCGGCCCGGTCTACGCCGCTTCTTCCTACCTGATGAAGTCCCCGCCGAAGCAGCTTGCCGACGATGTTGCGCGAGCACAGCTCGAAGCGTTCATCAAGGGCGAAGACTAAAAAGCACAAGCACTCAAAGGTATAAGCCAGCAGCTCCGAGAGCATGTTCCTTGAAAAGCGTCAGCCGGTTACCCATGCGGTAGCCGCTGGCGCTTTTGTGCTTCTCTCTCCCCTATCCTCCCCGCGTCTCTTCCACGCCTTCTCGCCCTACTCGCTGCTGCGCCCATCTCGTCCCCGCCATGGATGCGTGCGCTGCAGTCGTCGTAAAGCTGACAGCAATACACCCGCGAGGGTTGATCCGCGAGATATATCACAAGCCGAAAGGGTTCGCGAGAGTAGCCGTATGGCTACCTCCAACCCAACGTTCTAAGTACAGAAGAAGTGACACTTTAGGGGGTTTCTGCCAGCACCGAAAAAACCTTATACGCAGATGGGTTTAATACTTTGTGCTGGTGTTTTAGATGTTTGGTGGAAAATTCCTGGTGATTTCATTGCCGAAATCACCAGTTGTAGAAAAATAAATAGCACCCCAAATAAATTTCGTATTGGCAACTAGCACTGTTCGCATATAACATCGTCGCTATGACATTATCTTCGGGCTCGATTGGCAATCCTGATGCCGTTACTCCTCTGTCGCTCGCTAAGCGCATTCGCCCTCTCCTGACTCGCGCTGAGCTGCTCTACAGCCGCCGCTCCTCGGAGTCCCAGCTCAGCCGCGCGCAGCTGTCCATCATGATGACCCTGGAGGCACTGGGCGCCTGCCGTATCAGCCAGTTGGCTGAGGCCGAGGCCATCCGCATGCCCACCGCCTCCAACGCCGTGCACCACTTGGAGGTCGCCGGCATGGTGGAGCGCGTCCGCGACAGCAAAGACCGCCGTGGCGTCCGCGTTGAACTGACCGACCGCGGCCGTGAAGAGCTGCACCGTGTTTCTGAAGAGCGCAATCAGCAGATGGCTGAGATGTTCAGCACGCTGAGCCAGGAAGAGCTGGAATTTGGCGCTGGTCTTGAGACGATTCTGTCCAAGATCCTCGAAAACTACCCGGAGCACCCAAAGACAAACCCAAGCGTCTAGTCTCTTTTCCAGCTAGCCCTGCCCTCTTTAAGCCCACAGGCAGGATACATAGCTTTTACACGTCCTCGGTGCCGTTTTAAATATGCCCGCCTATCCACGTAGGCTATTACCCAGAAGCACCACTTGGATATTTCTGAGTAATCACAGGAGGATTAGCGATGGCTTCCCGCCCGCTTCGTATCATGATTGCGTGGCGTCCAGGCGAGTACGGCACCGAAACGCTTGCTTACGCCGCTTGGTTAGCTCGCACCACGAAGGTGCAGATTCGCGTTGTCAGCGCACTGTCGCGCGGCTGGCCGCTGACCTCACTGGCTCGGTTGAGCACCAATGACTCCTGGGTTTCCCACGAAACCGAGTCTCTTGAAAAAATCATCAAGGATGAGCTAAAGCTCGCTGGCCTGCGCAAGGGCATGCTTGACGACGATGCCGTGCGGATTATCGAATCCTCCAGCGAATCCACAACTATCTGCAACGAAGCCGAAGAATTCGAAGCCGATGTGGTTTTGCTTGGCACGCGCCGAAGCAATACCAAGGACTGGACCGCCAAGAACCGCAGTCGCTTTACTGCGGGATCGACCTCGGATGCGCTGCTGCATTACTCGCCAATCCCGCTGGGATTGGCTATCCCCGGCGCGAAGCTTTCTAAGCACGGTGTGACCCGTGTCAGCATTTGCTACATTGACACCCCGCAGTCCCACCATGCATTGAATAAGGCTGCTGACCTGGCATATCGCTGGGAAGTTCCCCTGCGTTTGGTCTCGTTTACGCCGCGTGGTGCGACCATGTACCCGACGGAGAACGGCTACGGCCCCTCCTCTGACCTGATGATTGAGTGGCGCGAGCAGGCTATGGGCCTGCTCGACCGCGGTATGGACCGCGCGCATACCCGTTACCCAGACCTTTCCATTGATGCGGAAGTAGCCTCCGGCAACGGTTGGGAAGAGGCCATTCAGTCCATCAAGTGGAAAAAGGGAGACTTGCTCGTTTTGGGTTCGTCTACTCTTGGCCCATTCGGGCGAATTTTCATCGGCTCGTCGACTAACCACATCGTTCGCCACAGCCCGGTGCCAATGCTGATTACTCCGGCCTAGTATGGCAGGCACATCAGACGGCATTTAGAGGCGAGGGGAGCAGATGGTGGATAATTCACCGAAGCGCAGTACACCAGAGCGCAATGAGGATGAAATCTTCGACGAGCTTGAGCGCAAGATGTATTCCGGCAAGCGCGCCTACATCTACACCGCGGGTGTGATTCTTACGACGCTGCTCGCGGGCCTCATTATTGGCATCGCCGGCGCCATTGTCGGTGGCCCCACCTGTGATGCGGGTAAGTCCAGCTTCCTCTGCTCCCGCACTTGGGAGATCCTTTTCCCCGTTGTCCCGGGCGTAATCTCCCTGGTCGGCTGCCTTTTGGGCTTTTGGCAGACCTACGTGGAGTGGAAGAACTTCCGCAACTGGCGCGCGTGGCTCGCTATGTGCTGGGTGCTCATGCCCTTCACTTTGATGTGGATGCTCTCCACATTCGGCGTCCTGATTCTGGGCGTTAAGTAGGGGTAAGAGGCGGCCAGCCTCGGAGCCACCCCTTGAGGCTTTTGCGAGAAAGTCTCAAGCGAGAAAGTGTCTGGGTTTATGTCAAATTTGAGCCGATTTTAGGCTTCAAACTGACATAAACCCAGACACTTTCTTGTAGGCATTAGCCTCCCGGCTACTTCTTCACAACTAGATTGACCATCTTGCCCGGAACGACAATGACCTTCACGATATTGCCACCGGCGTTCTCCACAGCTGCGACAACCTTTTCGTCGGCACGCGCGGCGGCCTCGATGTCCTCGCGGGAAGCATCGGTAGCCACGTCAATGCGAGCGCGAACCTTGCCGTTGATCTGAACTGGCAGCTCAACGGTGTCGTCGACCAGCCACTTTTCGTCAACTGCCGGCCACGGACCGTGTGCCAGGGACTCGGTGTGGCCGAGACGGCTCCACAGTTCCTCCGCGATGTGCGGTGCCACAGGGCCAAGCATGAGGGCCAGCGGTTCCACGGCGGCGCGCGGGGCACCGGTCGAACCGTAGGTCTTAGTCAGGTAGTTGACGTACTCAATGAGCTTTGCGACGGCCGTGTTGTCACGCAGCTCTGCGTAGTCAGAGGTAACCCCTTCCACGGTGCGGTTGAGCGCCTTGAGGTCGTCGTCGGAAAGCGCTGCGTCCGTGACGGCGAGCTCACCGGAGTCCTCATTGACCACCAGGCGCCAAGCGCGCTGGAGGAAGCGCTGCGAGCCGACCAGATCCTTCGTCGCCCACGGGCGGGAGGTGTCCAGCGGACCCATGGCCATCTCGTAGACGCGCAGGGTGTCAGCGCCGTAGTTGTCGCAGACCTCGTCGGGGGAGACGGCGTTCTTCAGGGACTTGCCCATCTTGCCGTACTCCTGGAAGACCTCCAGGTCAGAGCCGTCTTCGGCACCGCCTGGGATGAGGAACTTACCATCGCGCTCAACAACCTGATCCGCCGGCTGGTAGACACCACGGGCATCGGTGTATGCGTAAGCCTGGATGTAGCCCTGGTTGAACAGACGGCGATACGGCTCCTTGGAGGTCACGTAGCCGAGGTCGAAGAGGACCTTGTGCCAGAAGCGGGAGTAGAGCAGGTGCAGCACTGCGTGCTCGACGCCACCGACGTAGAGGTCGACGCCGCCTGGGTCGTCCTTACCGTGAGTCTCCGGGCGAGGGCCGGTCCAGTAGCGCTCGTTTTCCAGGTCAACGAACTCCTCAGCGTTATTCGGGTCGATGTAACGCAGCTGGTACCAGGAGGAACCTGCCCAGTTCGGCATGACATTGGTGTCACGGCGGTACTTCTTCTTGCCATCGCCGAGATCGAGCTCGACATTGACCCAGTCAGTGGCCTTGTCCAGTGGAGCCTTTGGCTCGGTGTCAGCATCGTCCGGGTCGAAGGTGACCGGCTTGTAGTCCTCGACCTCTGGCAGCTCGACCGGAAGCATGGACTCGGGCAGCGCGTGGGCGTGACCGTCCTCGTCGTAGACGATGGGGAAGGGCTCGCCCCAGTAGCGCTGGCGGGCGAACAGCCAGTCGCGCAGCTTGTACTGGACCTTCTCGTGACCCGCACCTTCCTTCTCCAACCACTCAATGACGGTGGCGATGGCGGTGTCCTTGTCCAGGCCATTGATGTCCAGGCCGGAATCATTGGCGGAGTTCACGCACGTACCGTTACCGACGTACGCCTCCTTTGCAATGTCACCACCTGCGACGACCTCGCGGATTGGCAGACCGAAGGCAGTGGCGAACTCGTAGTCGCGCTCATCGTGGGCCGGGACAGCCATGATGGCACCGGTGCCGTAGCCAATCAGGACGTAGTCGGAAATGAATACCGGCACCTGCTCACCGCTCACCGGGTTGGTGGCGTAAGCGCCCAGGAAGACACCGGTCTTTTCCTTGTTCTCCTGGCGTTCCAGGTCGGACTTGGAGGCAATTGCGGCGCGGTAAGCGGCGACGGCCTCGGCTGGGGTTTCCTTGCCGAAGGTCCAGCGCTCATCCACGCCCTCGTAGGAACCGCTGCCGGCTTCAACCAGCTGATCCACCAGCTCGCGCTCAGGAGCGAGCACCATGTAAGAGGCTCCGAAGAGAGTGTCCGGACGAGTGGTGAAGACCCTGATCTTGGTGGAGACCTTCGGGCCGACCTCGGCTGTGAAGTCGACCTCGGCACCGCGGGAGCGGCCGATCCAGTTGCGCTGCATGGACTTGACCTTGTCCGGCCAGTCCAGCAGCTCCAGGTCGTCGACCAGGCGGTCAGCGTATGCGGTGATGCGCATCATCCACTGGCCCAGCCGCTTGCGGAACACCGGGAAGTTACCGCGCTCCGAACGGCCCTCGGCGGTCACTTCTTCGTTGGACAGCACAGTGCCGAGGCCCGGACACCAGTTGACCATCGAATTCGACTGGTAAACCAGACGGAATTCGTCGACTGCTTCGCGCTGCTCGGTCTCGCTGAGCTCAGCGTAGACGCGACCGTCCTTGGTAGCCATCTCGCCCGACTCCAACAGTGGAATCAGCTCATCGATGCGACGGGCCTTCTTCTGATCCTCATCGAACCAGGCGTTGTAAATCTGCAGGAAAATCCACTGCGTCCACTTGTAGTAGTCCTGGTCAGTGGTCGCGAAAACACGGCGGCGGTCATGGCCAAGTCCCAGGCGGCCCAGCTGTCGCTCCATGTTGGCGATATTCGTTTCCGTCGTCACGCGCGGGTGCGTACCGGTCTGGATTGCGAACTGCTCCGCCGGCAGACCGAAGGCGTCGTAGCCCAGGGTGTGCAGCACGTTTGCGCCCTGCATGCGGTGGAAGCGCGCGAAGACGTCGGTGGCGATGTATCCCAGCGGGTGGCCTACGTGCAGACCGACACCGGACGGGTACGGGAACATGTCCTGGACGAAAAGCTTGTCCTTCGGCGGAGTCGAGCCGTCGGCAGCTGCCAAATCGCCCACCGGGTTGGGGGCGTAGAAGGTGCCGTTATCTTTCCAATACGCCTGCCACTTTCCCTCTAGCTGAGTCGCCAGCTCGGGGGAGTAGCGGTAGTCGGTGGCTTCTGCCGAGGACGAGGACTTTTCGCTGTTGGTCATGGTCTCACAGTCTAATAGGTGCGTTTGGCACGTGCTCAACCACCTATATAAATTGGAAGCATGATTGTCATCCCTGTAATTACCCTGGTTCTGGCTGTTTGCATAGCCGTTGTCGCTGGTTTGGCATGGTCGGCGAAGCTACCGGGTAATAACTGGATCGGAATTCGTGCGCCTGAGGCTCGAAAGTCCCAGGAAAACTGGGATATTACGCACCGCGTTGCCGGCCCGCCGTGGGCTGTGTCCGCTGTCGCTTTCCTCGGTGCCACCATGCTCGGCTTCCTCGCCATCCGCCCGGAGGCCTCTGGTTGGATGTGGCTGTGGTACGCCGTCGCTCTGCTCGCCGGTATCGCCATGCTCGGCATTGGTGCGGCTATCGGCTCGCACACCATCGCGCTTTACGACGCCAAGGTCTCCGCCGAGTCCGGCTCCGGTTGTGGGTGCGGTGACGGTGACAGCGGCTGTGGCTGTGACTCCGCCGCCACTGATGCCGCCGACACTGCGGCTGATGATGCCTGCTGCTCCGACAACCCGGCAGCAGACTGCGGTGTCTCCGGTGGCTGCAGCTCCTGTGGCCTGGAAGGACTGTGCACGGACAAGGGCTCATCCGCGAATGCCACTTTCAAGCCTGTGGACAAGGATGCGCTGCGCAAGGCAGCTGAGCAGAAGAAGTAAAAAATTATTGCAGAGAAAAGCTTCTGCAAAATAGTAAGACAACATCTGGTTGCCCACTAAGCTATTTGTCCATGTGGCAACGAATTGTGAATTGGCGTCCAGATCCCCTCATCGTCGGTATCGTTGCTGCAGCGATACTGGCGATTATTTTTCCTGCAAGCGGCACTACCGCTGAGGTTTTCAGCTGGGCCACAAAGATCGCCATTGGCTTCTTGTTCTTCCTCTATGGCGCGCGCCTGAGCCCGCAGGATGCGTTGGCCGGTGTTAAGCATTGGCGGCTGCACATAACCATTCTGGCTTTCACATTCGTGCTGTTCCCAATCCTCGGCCTGCTGATGAAACCCCTGGATTGGATTCTTTCTCCTGGCCTCTACCTGGGCATTTTGTACATGACGCTGGCACCGTCGACGGTGCAGTCGAGTGTGAACTTCACGTCCATCGCCAAGGGCAATGTCGC
Organism: Corynebacterium sp. LK31; assembly: GCF_014335015.1. Taxonomy (NCBI): domain Bacteria; kingdom Bacillati; phylum Actinomycetota; class Actinomycetes; order Mycobacteriales; family Corynebacteriaceae; genus Corynebacterium; species Corynebacterium sp. LK31. The sequence goes on from NZ_PDGW01000021.1 coordinate 24,232, forward strand.
CGGCGCCATCGTCAGTGCCTCGGCATCTAACCTGCTGGGCATTGTGGTCACACCGGTGCTGGTGATGCTGTTGATGGCCACCGGTGGCGGCATTCATGTGGATTCGTCGGTGTTCTTGGATATTTCGCTGCAGTTGCTGCTGCCATTCGCAATCGGCCAGCTCACTCGCCGTTGGACCCTGAAGTTTGCCGCCGCGAAGACGACTAAGAACGTTGACCGCCTATCCATCGCAATGGTCGTTTACGCAGCCTTCTCCGAGGGCATGGTGCAGGGCATCTGGTCGAAGGTGCCGGCAGGGGACATTGTCATCCTGTGTGTGCTTTCGGTCGTGCTGGTGGAATTCGTTTTGCGGTTGTCCGGATTCATCGCAAATAAGATGGGCTTCGACCGCAAGGACCGCATTGCGATTCAGTTCTGCGGTTCGAAGAAGTCCCTGGCCACCGGTCTGCCCATGGCTGCCGTTATCTTCGGTGCCGATGCCAGCCTCTACATTTTGCCGCTGATGATTTTCCACCAGATTCAGCTGATGATCTGTGCGGTCTACGCCGCTCGCTGGGGCAAGGAAGCAGAAGCTGAGCCGGAGCCACAACCCGCTTAACGCGGTCTAGCGCATGGACCCGAGGGGCGAATCCGGCTTGGCACATATACTGGGGCGCACAACATAAGGTTCGGTTTTAAACGAGCAAACGAAAGTGTGAGATTCAGCATGGCTAACGAGAATCCGGCTCCGTTCTCCCCGGAACAGCGCGCCGCAGAAGAGACCGCGATCAATGAGTTCTGGTCGTGGTGGAACTCTTTTGGCGCCGATGCGCTCGACTCGATGTTTAGTGTCCAGCTCGGTATCGATGGTGCCCCGAACGCCGCCGATGTGGACATTATTGATGTCCAGAAGGAGGTCGGCGGCCGCATCGCCGCTATTAATGACCGGCTCATCTGGGGGTTTGAGGCTGGCGCTCCGTATTCTCGCCATCTTCTGACTGTGAGCGCTGCCGGCGATCCGGAGCTGCGCCCGGTCGCTCGCCGTTGGCTGGAGGCCGCGCCTGACGACGGCGCGGTGTGGTCTTTCACCGACCTCCGCCAGGCGGATCCGGCGATGAAGCTGTCGCTGGGGGATGTCGCAGCTACGTTGGTTGCACAGGGTGCTCTCGAGGCCGATGCTCCCGCCGAGGTCGATCCGGCAGACGCCCGCGTGGCTGTTAGCAGTGGTCATGGGGCAGTGGACGTTCGCCTATTCCACCCGCTGTTCCCGGCAATTGCTCAGTTGGAGGACGGTGAGCGCTTGGTAGCTCAGCTAGGTTTCACACTGCTGCAGCTGGCTCTGGGAGAGGAGGACTTCGGCCTGTGGCTGCGCGGTTTCGCCTTCGCTGGCGAGGAGCCGGAAGATGCTATCCCGCTACCGGAGCTGGGCGGTGTCGTCGAGCAGCTCGCGGAAGAGTGCCCGGAGTGGCTCACCATTGATGCCGAAGCCAACGGCCAGCCGCTCGTCGTCGCTACTCGCGCTCCGATTACGCAGCTGGTGAGCCCGACTATGACGCAGCATGTGCTGATTCAGCTCATGCTCGCTCACATTGACGACAAGGGCTTGCCGACGGACGAGTCGAAGGAATCCCTCTCCGAGTTCAATACCGCTGCCGCTGAAGCCATCGCTGAGGACAAGGGTATTTTTGTCGCAACTGAGCAGTCCGACGGTATGGCTCTGCTGCACTTCTTTATTGACCCGGCATCTGATGCGGAGGCGGGTCTGCGAGCTGTTGCGCAGACGTGGACCGACGGAGAGCACGTTGTCGACACCGCTTACGATCCAGCTTGGCAGCGCGTCGGCCACCTGCGCGTGTAGATTGGTTTTTTGTTATGAACGCTCGTCATCGTCTTACTCCACGGCCTTCCCGCGCGATTCGCATGGGTCTTACCGGTGTCATCGCTGTCACCAGCCTTCCGCTGGCAGCTGGAAACGTCGCTGCGGCTCCGCAGCCAAAACTGACTCCGCAGGGCACTATTGATGCTCCGGGGCGAACCCAGATCAGCTTTACCCACACCCCAAGTGGCACGCACTACGGTACGGCGAACGAGAATGAAGCTCGTCCGGGGCTTTCGATTGTCAAGCTCTACATTGCGGACTACGTCTTCAAACATGGCACAGAAGCGGACAAGGCGAAGGCCACAGAGATGATTCGCTACTCCGATGACAATATCGCCAGTGAGCTCTATGGCCGTTACCCGGATTCCATCAACGCCACTGCGCGTGAATACGGCCTCAGCAACACCCACGATGCAGGTCACTGGGGAAATTCAACTACGTCCAGCGCGGACACTGTGAAGTTCCTGGAGGCCAAGAAGCGTGAGAACACTTCTGACCCGGTTCTGGTTGCTATGAGCACCGCGTCACCTGTGGCAGCGGATGACTACCGTCAGGATTACGGCACCGCCACGCTGCCGGGTGTTATTGGCACAAAGTGGGGTTGGTCCGATGACCGCCAGAGCGTTCACGCCTCGGCATCCATTGGACCTGACTTCAGCGTCGCTGCTAACACCTACGGCACGAAGGAAACTCACACCAGCGATGTTCAGAATGCCTTCGACGGCACGCTGGGCACTCCATCGCTGCCGGACATCCCAGGCGTCCCGAACCTGCCCGAGAGCCCAAATCTCGGCGAACTACTGAATCTGCCGGAATCCCCGCAGCTGCCCCAGATTCCGGGACTACCGGACTTCACTGGTCAGGTACCGGCACAGTTCTAGCCACTGCCGCTAGCCACTGGTCCGCTGGCACCGTCCCACACACAGCGCACCTCACGCGACAAGGTTCACGAGGACCATATACAGCGCCGTGCCTACAAAAATCGAAATCACGGTGTTGCGCCGCCACCAGTGCAGGCCAACGGTGACGGCCAGCGCTACGGGCACGGCCCAGGCAGCGCCGGGGTCGCCACTCTCACCGCTGAGTCCTAGCCGCCCGAAGACGGTGTAGGCAACCAACGCCACCATGACTCCAACCGGCATGGTCGTGCCGAGGAACTCGAACAGGGGAGACCCCTTCAGAGTGCGCACGAACGCAAACGGCAGCGCACGCAGCGCAACTGTCACCGCTCCCATCGCAAAGAGCGCGGCAAGCACATAGCCGGAATCGGGCAACGCAGTCATGCTCGCTCTCCCTCCGTCGTACGCGGCTTGCTTGCCGACGCCATGCGCATCACCCGATCCACCCGCGGTGACCACACGCGCAACAGCAGCAGGCCGAAGTACATCAGCAGTCCGATAACCAGCATCTGGTTCGGGTTAATCAGCCAGCCCACCAGCGTGCAGACGATAGCGGACAGGGGCAGTGACCAATCCTTGGAAGTCTCAAACGCGTCCATGGCCAGCACCGTAAAGAGCGCCACCAGTGCGAACTCGGCACCGCGGATACCCTCGGGCAGTGCTGCGCCGGTTAGAGCCCCGACAATACCGGAGCCCACCCACAGTAACTGACAGAGAATCTGAATCGTCAGCAGTCGGTGGCCCGACATCTTTTCGTCCGCATTTGCCGCAGAGACGATGGCATACGACTCGTCGGTAAGCGCGTATGTGGAGTATGCGCGACCGAGACGAGACTGTATCCGGTCGCGTGGGAACGTCAGCCCATAGAAGACGTGGCGGAAGTTGACCATAAAGGACGTCACGGCACAGCCGAGCAGACCCGTATGCGCCATAACCAGGCCGACAGCGAGGAATTCCATCGACCCCGCGTAGACCACGAAGGAGAAGATGGGTGCCCACCACCAGCTAAAGCCAGTTTGTGCAATAAGCAGGCCGAATGCGAGCCCCAGCGGAATGAGGCCCATGCCCACAGGCAGTGTCTGCCGGATGCCGGCAGCTATGTCGCTGCGGTCGCTGTTTCCTGTGGCGCTACTTCCTTCAGCCCTGTTTCCTTCGGTATTGATGTGCTCACTCATCTAGTTGTCACGTACATCTACGGGATAGGTGCCATACAGTGGCAGCGGCCAGGGCTGACGGCGCATGCAATCACCCCAGATGTCCGCGGCAGCAGGCGCGAGTACATCTGAGGGCAGGGCAGGGGCGACGTACCAGTCACCGCGCTCGAGCTCGTCTTCCAGCTGCCCCGGATCCCAGCCTGCGTAACCGGCGAAGATGCGTGCGCCATCTATGCGGTCGCGTACGCCCTCCGGCTCCGCACCGAGGTTGACCAGCGCAAACCTGTGAGCGATGCGTTCCATCAGCGGGGCACCGGTAATACTGTCGGTCTCCTCTGGGAGGGTGGCACCATTTCGCACCACACCAATGCAGATTGGCTGTGTCTGGTTGACCGGACCCCCGACGTAGAGCACCGGCGGCTTGGCCATCAGCGGCGCCCAAGGCTCGAGCACATTGTGCACCGGCGTCTGCGAACGCTGTGTGAGATCGACACCAAGGGTGCCGTGTTCATCGTGCTCAATAAGGAAAATCACCGAGCGGGAAAACTCCGGCGAGAGCATGCCGGGTGCTGCGAGCAGCAGCATCCCGGCAGCCGGGTCGTTGCGCTCAAGGCTGGTAAAAAGCCGGTCGCCGTAGAGATTTTCCGGATTAATCGATGCCATTAGCTCTCACTTTCGCTTTCAGCCTGCTCACCGGACTGCTCGTACCACCATTTCTTCAGCGCCAAGATAGCATCCTCACGCTCCAACGGACCGGACTCCAATCGCAGCTCTTTCAGGTAATTCCAGGCCTGTCCGACTTCCTTGCCGGGCTTCAGGTCCAGAATTTCCATGATTTCGTTGCCATCCAGGTCGGGGCGGACGCGTGCGAGGTCCTCCTGCTCAGCGAGCTCCTTGATTCGCGCTTCCAGGCTGTCGCAGGCGCGTGCGAGGCGTGCTGCTTTACGACGGTTTCTTGTCGTACAGTCGGCCCGCACGATTTTGTTGAGTCGTTCCAACAAATCTCCGGCATCGTTGACATAACGTCGCACCGCCGAGTCCGTCCACTTGCCTTCGCCGTAGCCGTGGAAGCGCATGTGCAGGTAGACCAACTGCGAGATTTCGTGGTTGGTCTTCTTCGGGAACTTCAGTTTCCGAAGGCGGCGTCGCACCAGCTTCGCGCCGACAACTTCGTGCTGGTAAAAGGTGACGTTTCCCTGCTCGTTGTAGGCACGGGTAGCGGGTTTGCCGCAGTCGTGCAGCAGTGCCGCCCAGCGCAGTACGAGGTCCGGTTCACCGGGTTCTTCCTGGTCAATAGCTTGCCGCATGACCTGCAGAGAGTGTTGGTAGACATCCTTGTGCTGGCGGTGTTCATCCTGCGTCATGCGCATGTCGGAGATCTCCGGCAGCACGCGGTCGGCCAACCCCGATTCCACCATCAGGTCGATACCTCGGCTTGGGTCCGCACCCAGGATGAGCTTGTTCAGCTCGGTGGAGATGCGCTCGACCGTGATGCGGTCAATTTCGCTGGACATTTCCTTCAACGCCTTGAGCACACGCGGTGCCACGTCGAACCCCAGCTGGGATGCGAAGCGGCAGGCACGCAGCATCCGCAGGGGGTCGTCGCCAAAACTGACCTCCGGCGCCCCCGGGGTGTCCAACACACCCGCGACAAGATCCTCGAAACCTCCGAGCGGGTCGAGGAAGGTGCGGGTGCCGTCACCATGGAGCTCCACGGCGATGGCGTTACAGCGGAAGTCACGGCGAATTAGATCGCCCTCCAGCGTGTCACCGAAAGTGACCTCCGGATTGCGGCTGACCTGGTCATACGTATCCGCACGGAATGTGGTGATCTCCACCTGACGGCCATGCCGTTCCGCGGAGAGTGTGCCGAATTCAATGCCGGTATCCCAGACAATATCCGCCCAGTCATCGAGGATCGCGCGCGTCACTTCCGGGCGCGCGTCGGTGGTGAAATCGAGATCCACGCCCAGTCGCCCTAAGAGAGCATCGCGCACAGAACCGCCCACGAGGTACAGGCGATGGCCGGCTGCACTAAACGCAGCTGCCAGCGAATCGAGGATCTCAGACTCCTTGGCGATCGCCTGATCCGCCACTGCCAGCATTGCCGTCCTGCGCACCTTTGGGTCCGCGTCAGCAGCCGCCGGAGTAGCACCGGGAGGTGTAGTCCCCCCGGGCTGGTCACCATTTGTCGTTGAAGGAGTCGATTGTGTCACGACCGACACAATACCCGCTTATACCTATAAACCCGGTAGTCTAAGTGGAATGAACAACGTGGTACGCAATGACAACTCGGCGGCGAAGAGCCGTCGACGTCGTCGGCGACCGCGCAGAAGAGGTGGCGTTTCCTCGTCCACCAACACGAGCAACGCTACTACCAGCGGAAATTCTGCAAAACGTAGTGGCTCCGGTGCCAATGGCCCCCAAAAGGCCAAGCCAAACTCCGGTGGCGCCAAGAAAAATTCCAAATCACCGAAGTCGGCACGACCCTCGAAGCAGTCGAACAACCGCGGTGGCCGTAAGAACGGTCAGGATAGGAACAATCGCCGTCGTCACGCACAGACGAAGCGCACGAACAATCGCCGCGCGCACTCGTCGCGCGCGCAAAATGCAGCGCCGATGCAGACCTCGATTGAGACTTCGGCGGGCGGACTGGTCGTCTCGGGGCTTGCCGAGGCGGTCGGAGATGGCGGCAAGGTCAACCTGTCACGGATTTATGTCGCGCTCATTGGTCGGCACGATCGTCGCGGGCGCCTGCTGTGGTCGATGCCTAAGGGCCATGTCGAACCCGGCGAAGCTTTCGATTCCACCGCCGAACGTGAGGTGTGGGAAGAAACGGGCATTCGCGGCGAGGTCATCGAAGAGCTCGGTGTGATTGACTACTGGTTTGTCTCCGATGGCACGCGAATTCACAAGACCGTGCACCATCACCTTCTGCGCTACGTCGATGGCGATCTGAACGACGAAGACCCCGAGGTCACCCAAGTCATGTGGGTTCCTGTGGATACCCTGGTGGAACGGTTGGCCTACGCTGACGAACGCAAACTGGCCCGGCGCGCGCACAATCTGCTGCCCGATCTCGCCCGCGCGGAAAAGCGAGCAGGCCGGCAGACGCCGAGGTGATTGCGCATGTTCAGGTTGCAGTTGCCAAGAAATGTTGTTCGTAAAGTCACGGCCGCCACCGCAGCGCTCATACTGTGCTTGCCGACGACCGTTGCGCCCCCAGCTTTTGCGCAAGATGAGCAGTTGTGGGGCAGTGGCACCAATCGTGTCGGTGAACAGGGCCCCCTTCGGCTTTCGATAACCAGCTTCACTCCGCATGTCGCGGCTCTACATTCGACGCTGACCATCAAGGTGCAGGTGCACAACACCTCCGATGCGGATATCAGCAATGTTGCGCTGCGCCCACAGCGGGCCGGCGCACTGGCTTCCTCTGCAGATGCGCGGACGATTCTCGCTGAGCCTGAATCGGTGTTTGATGTGGCTGGGACCTTCAGTGCCCCCATCGAGCTGAAAGCGGGGGAGAAGCGTGAGGTTACGCTAAGTGTTCCTATCTCCGCACCGGCTCCAGAAGGACTCGACATCACGGAAGCCGGCACGTTTCCGCTGCTCATCAATGCTAACGGGCAACCGGCAGATGACATCGACCGCCTGCTGGCGGAAACACGCGCACTGCTTCCGGTGACGGATCCGCAAGCGGAAGGTGATGAGCCGGAACCGCCTGCCGGTGATCAGAACGACAACGATGAGACCGACAATTCCGATGCGCCCACCCGCCGCGACCCAGTGCCGTTTTCGCTGATTTGGCCCATCAGCCAGCCAGTGCCACTGGTCGGCGGTGAGACCGGTGACGCACCCTCGTCGCCGAATCTCATCCTCACCGACAATTCTTTGGCCGAGTCTCTCGAACGCGGTGGCCGCCTCGACGGTTTGCTCACCTCGTTGGAAAAGGGCTTTGCCGGCCCGGATGGGCAGAGGTTGCGGGAATCAACCTGCATCGCCATCGACCCGGAGACCCTCGACGCAATCTCCAGGATGACCCGCGACTACTGGATTGGCACCAGCCGCCCAAGTCCTGTGGAGTCCTCTCCGCGACTGCGGGATTCCTGGGGAAACGCGGATGACACCAATCTCACGCATATGCCCGCCAGTGACAATGCTGCCGCCTGGCTCAATCGGCTGCACGATCTCACACAGGACACCTGCACACTGTCACTGCCGTGGGGCGGCACCGATGCCAGCGCCGTGGCTCGCGTGGGGGATCACGAGCTTTCGATGGAGGCACTCGCCGCTGGTCGGCAGACTATCGCCAAGCATTTGGACGTTCAGGCACTGCCGGGCCTCTATTTGCCGGCCGAGGGATACGTGACGTCGGAAAGCGCCCCGCTGTACTCGGCGGCGACGGCCCTGAGCGGGACCGCCCCGGAGCGCGCATTCGAAGACCGCGTAGATACCGGCGAGGCGATGCCACCGTCGCCCACTCCACCCGAAGCCGCGCACGACACCACCGTGTTAGTCGCAGACAACACCGCCGTCACCGCCGATGGTCAGACACTGCGCCCCGGCCATAGTGGCGTGCTTGCCGACGGTAGCCGCGCCTTCGCCCTCCCTGGGGCACTGACAACCTCTCTGGCTGCAACAGGACGGTCTCCCCAGACTGTGGCGTATTCGAATCTGCTCGGACGCTACGATTTCCGAATCGACTCCGAAGCTGCACGGATGCAGACAGCGATTGGCACTCTGTTCCAATCATTGACTGATTCGGATGACCCTCGCGCGGCTGTGGTGGCAGCACCGCCGTCCGGTTGGGATCCACGCGCTAGCGACGCTGAAGATTTCATGGCTGCGGTCAGGAAAGCCGTGGACGATAACCTGGCTGAGCTGACTCCGCTGATGGACTCCATCACCGCTTCAGCTCACGACCTGGATGCGGGCTCGGTTACTCCAATTGACAAGCTTGCCGATCCCGCGCCAGTGAGTGAGACGCTCGTGGAGAAGGCTCAGACGGCCTCCCGCGAGATCACCGACCTGACCACAATCATGTCCAACGATCCCAATGTCGCGCTGACGCGGTATGAATTCACCCGTCCCCTGCGGCACGACTTGCTGCGCTCGTTTACAACTCTCGGCCGGCGAAATCAGCTGCAGTCAACTGACGTGCAGCGGCGGAGCGAAGAACTCAGCGACCAGGCACTGATTATGAATCGACGCCTGCGCAATTCGGTGACGTTGGTAGCTCCCGGCGGTGTCTACACCCGCGCAACGCAGCTGTCGCCGATTGCGGTGCTGGCTCGTAATGGCCTGCCGCTGCCGGTTCCCGCGTTCGTGCGCGTCGGCGCTGGAGATTCGGTGTTGGAGGAGAAGTATGAGGCCGCCATCCCCGCCAAGGGGTCGGTGACTGTTCAGTTCACTCCGAAGTCGGGTGATGATGCAGAATCCACTCCGGCGACCAATGCTCCAGAGGGAGACCGGCCACGGGATAGTGGAGACAACTCCCACAACCTGTTGCTGTGGCTCGAATCACCTGGCGGCACGCCGATTTCTCGATCAGTGAGTATTTCCGTGCAATCGGGCGCTTCGGTTGGGGTTTTGGCTATCGTGACCCTCGTCATCGTCACTGTTGGTGGGTTTTTTGCCGCAAAACGGTCTCAGTACTTTCGGAAATAGACCCCCTTTTAAGCAACAATAGGACATGTGACTGACTCAGACGCGCATAAATCTGGACTTCGAGGCCGCATTCGTCGCCCCGCGCCACCGGCCCCAGTTCCGGCGGCGCGGCCAACGGCTGAATCTCAGCCGGCCGAAGCGGCCCCGGACCTAACTCGCGTATCCGGCCATAAGGCAAATGCCGATACCGCCGCTGACGCGATGACGGAATCGGCATCACCATCGCCAGCAAAGGCGGCAACTGCGACAGCAACCGCTTCCAGCGATTCCTCCGCAGGCTCGACGGCGGACGCAAATCAGGGACAGTCGAACTCGGACATCGTCGCCTCCACGGGCTCGATGGCAATCGCTACCCTGATTTCGCGCATTACGGGTTTTTTGCGAAACCTGCTCATCGGCGCGACGCTGGGTCCGGCTGTGGCTTCAGCCTTCAACGTCGCCAACACACTGCCGAACCTGATTACGGAAATCGTCCTCGGCGCAGTGCTGACTTCTCTGGTGGTGCCAGTGTTGGTGCGCGCGGAGAAGGAGGATCCAGATCACGGTGCCGCCTTCATTAGACGTCTCTTGACTGTCTCTATGACGCTGTTGGCAGTGGTGACGGTGCTGGCGGTGATAGGTGCGCCACTGTTGACCAGATTGAGCCTTAACGAGGCCGGTAAGGTCAACGTTCCGCTGGCAACGTCATTTGCGTTCTTACTATTGCCGCAGATTATCTTCTACGGCATATTTGCGCTGCTCATGGCGGTGCTAAACACCAAGGGAATCTTTAAACCCGGTGCGTGGGCACCTGTCGCTAACAACGTCGTGGCCATTGCCACGCTCTTGCTATATCTGTTCCTGCCCGGCCAGTTGAGTCCGGATTCGGACGGTTCACTCTCCGATCCGCACATCCTGCTTTTGGGTCTTGGTACCACCCTGGGTGTCGTCATTCAGGCAGCCATCATGATTCCCTACCTCAAGCGCGCGGGCATTGATTTGCGTCCGCTGTGGGGTATCGACGACCGCATCAAACAGTTCACCGGCATGGGTGTCGCGATTATCACCTACGTGGCAATTTCCCAGGCTGGTTACTTCATCACCACCAATATTGCCTCGACTGCCTCCAAGGCAGCGCCGACGATTTACCAGCAGGCTTGGCTGCTGTTGCAGGTGCCCTACGGCATCATCGGCGTTACCTTGCTGACCGCCATCATGCCGCGACTGTCCCGCAATGCAGCCGACGGCAACGATGGGGCAGTGGTCCGAGATCTGTCCATCGGTACCCGCCTGACCATGATTGCGCTGGTGCCGATCGTTGCCTTCTTCACCGCATTCGGCCGCCCCATCGCCGTCGGTCTTTTCGCGTATCTGGAGTTCCCCCGCGAAACCGCAGAGATTCTCGGCTGGACGCTGTCCTTCTCGGCGTTCTCGCTTATTCCATACGCCATTGTGCTTTTGCACTTGCGTGTTTTCTACGCCCGTGAAGAGGCCTGGACCCCGACTTTCATCATCCTCGGCATTACCACCGTCAAGGTGATTCTGTCGTTCTTCGCTCCTCGTCTGGCTTCTGACGATGAGACCGTCGTCGTGTTGCTCGGTGCCGCCAACGGTTTCGGTTTCGTCGCCGGCGCAATAATTGGCTTCTTGCTCTTGCGCCGCACTCTCGGACACTTGGACAGTAAGGCGACCGTCCACACCGTGCTGTGGGCACTGGGGGCGTCGCTTGTCGGTGTCGCCGTTGCTTGGGGCGCATTCGCATTGACCGACCTTGTGCTGTTCGATTTCTTCGGTTCCTTCGGTGTGCTACTGCAGACCATCGTCACCGGCGTGGTCTTCCTCATCGGTACCGGCCTGGTGCTCGCTCAGGCTCCATTGGAAGAGGTCCGCGTTCTGGGTGGCTTCCTCGGCCGCATTCCGGGTCTACGTCGCTTTGCTCCGCAGCCTCATGCAGCCGACAATGCCGTCGCCGACCGTGAGGATATGGAGCGCGAACGTGGCTTCGCCGCTGATGCTTTCTCGATTGCCCCGTCGAACCTGATTGGCGAGGCCACGGGTCTGGCAAACGAGGGCTTCACCGCTTCGCCGCTGTTGCCGCCGATGCCGACGCAGGGTTCTCGCCCGACCCGCTATGTACCCGGCGAGATGGTCTCAGGTGGTCGTTTCCGTCTGCGTTCTGAAGTCGCGACCTACCCAGGTCTGCGCCTGTGGCGCGCCATGGATATGGGAGATCCCGACAACTCAGATGTCGCACTTGTCTTCGTCGACACGATTGCACTGCCGTACTACGACACTTCGCCATCGGTTGCCGCCCAGAAGATTGCCACGACGACCAATGAGCTGCGTGACCTGGCTGGCACCGGGATGTCCCGCATTCATAGTGTGGCGAAGACACGCACCGAGGTGCTCATCGTCGCCGACTGGACCAGCAGTATCGGTATTGAGCGGTTCGATCAGGCCGCCCACCCGGATGCCCTGGCACTCGCAATAGCATCACTTGCCGAGACAATCGCCGACGCCCACGAATCTGGGCGCTGCCTTGGCCTGACAAACAAGCCTGGACAATTGCGCATCAGCAGCGACGGCCACATCTACGACGCTTTCCCCGTCGTTTTGCCCGATAGCTCGCAACGTTCGGACTACAGCGCGTTGCTTTCTGTCATCGACGAGCTGTTCTACAGCGTGACGAACATCCCCTCCGATATTTCTGCTGCTATCGACCGCGCGAAGCAAACACGCCCGGAGGACTTCAATGGGCAGGAGTCGCCAGCTCGCACGCTCGCCGAGGACTTGCGCGCCGCAGCGCTGGGCCCCGATTCTTCGGAGTTTCTCGCAATCGACCCCGACACCGGTGCGCGCGAATCCGTCGATGCCGGCGGTGCAGCCCAATCAAACGCTCATCACACCAAGAATCGCACCCGCGCATTCAGCACCGGCGCAGTCGTTGTCGGCGTAGTCATTGTCGGTGCACTCGTCGCCGCGGGCATCTTTGGTCTGGTTAACCGTTCCTCGGACGCACCGATTAACTCCGAGTCCGTACGACGCGGTCCGGCTCCGGTCACGACGCTCTCGCTTGCCGACGCTAGCGAGTGGCAAGCCGACACCGACAACCCTGCAGCAGGTCCGGACAATCCGGACATGGCTGAGCTGACCATCGATAATGACGAGGAAAGCTTCTGGGTAACTTCTACTTACCTCAGCCAGTTCGGCAATCGCCCAGAGGACTTCAAACCTGGCGTTGGTATTCGGGTCACTCTCGATGAACCGGCAACCATTCGAGAGCTTAAGGTCGCGGCGACCCCGGGCGCACACATTGAAGTTCGCGGCCTACGAGATGCTGACTCGACGAACTTGGATGACACAACGGTTCTCGGAAGCGCTACTGCCACCTCAGGTACGACGACCATCGAAATCGATAGCCGCGACACTGAGTGGAAGAACCTTGTTGTCTGGATCTCCGGCTTGCCGACGGCTGCGGAAGCGGTAGCCGACAGCGACTCAGACACTGACGCTGATACAGATGCTGATACAGATGCTGAGTCGCAGAATTCCGATGCGGACAACCCACTTGTCGGCGACCGCAATCTGGCTGAGCAATCTCCGGATTCGTTGCTGCCAGTTGCTATTGGCGACATTCAGGTGCGTGGTACGGAATAACGCTCTGAGCTTGCCTTAGGTGGCAACAGTTCAAGTTGTCCCAAGTTATCCACAGCTACTGGGACGTTTTGAAATTCATCCACAGCCCGCGGTCTCCACGGCAGTTTTGCCAAGCGGAGAGCGCGGGTTTCGTGTTTGCATAGGAGCCATGAACTTTGGGGGAAGAAATCGAATTGGGGACAGTCACCGTAAGGCCCGCATGGGTCGGCGACTGGGGGATTGTGGCGTCGTCGGTATGCAAAAGCATGCATCTGCGGACGAGGTCGATCGTGAATTATTGAAGGCGCACCTGGCGGGGGATCGTCGCGCGTTCGCGGTGTTGGCACGGCGTTATTATCCGCAGTTGGTAGCGATGGCGCGGCGCTATCGTCGGGATGATTTCGATCCCTTGGATGGGGTACAGGAGGGGCTGGCGCGGGCAATTGCGGGGGCGGCGAATTTTCGCGGGCGTTCGACGGTGGCGACGTGGCTGACGTGCATCGTGAAGAATGCGTGTATTGACCACAACCGCGGTCGTTTCGGGGAGATCCCTCTCTGCGATAAGGAGGAGGATTTTGAGACGTTTATGAGTTCACAGCCGATTCCCTGCCCGGATGTTCCGCTACGTGTGACTATGGCCGCCGCATTGGAGCAGCTGCCAACGGATCAACGGGATGCCCTGCTGTACTTGGACATCTTTGGATATTCGCTGCAGGAGACCTCTCGCAGTATTGGGCAGCCGAGCGGGACGTTGAAGTCTCGGCGGGCGCGGGCGCGTCGTACGCTTCGGCGACAATTGGAAGAAGTGCAGGTGGCCTAACAACTGCGGAGCAGGGGAGAGGCTGGGGGAATAGAGATGGCTAACCTCACGTTGGTTGAGGTGGCTGGTTCCGGTAATTTCTTTCCCGGAGCTGAAAAATTTGCTTACTACTGAGCATCACTGTGCGCCATGTGATGTGAGAGATAAAAATTATAGGAGTCTTCATGAGCGATATCGTTCACGACCTGATCATCGTCGGTTCCGGTCCCGCCGGTTACACGGCTGCCACCTACGCAGCCCGTGCCGACCTGAAGCCTGTGGTGTTCGAGGGCATCGAGTTTGGCGGCCTGCTTATGACGACTACCGATGTGGAGAACTACCCAGGTTTCTCCGAGGGCATCATGGGCCCAGAGCTGATGGATCAGATGCGCGCACAGGCAGAGCGCTTCGGCGCTGACCTGCGCATGGAGATTGTCGATCGCATGGATCTCACCGGCGATATCAAGTCTGTCTGGGTTGGCGAAGAAGAGCACAAGGCTCACGCTGTCATCCTGGCAACCGGTGCCGCTCCGCGTTATGTCGGTGCTCCGGGTGAGCAGGCGCTGCTTGGTCATGGTGTCAGCGCCTGTGCCACCTGTGATGGTTTCTTCTTCCGCGACCACGATATCGCCGTCATCGGCGGCGGTGACTCCGCAATGGAAGAGGCAACCTTCCTTACCAAGTTCGCCCGCTCGGTGACGATTGTCCATCGCCGCGATGAGTTCCGTGCGTCGAAGATCATGGTCGAGCGCGCGCAGAACAATGACAAGATTCGCTTTGCGACGAACAAGGTTGTGTCCCAGGTTCTTGGTGAGGACAAGGGTTCGGTTACCGGTCTCGAGCTGGAAGACACCGTCACTGGTGAGAAGTCCGTCCTGGATGTGACTGCCATGTTCGTAGCAATTGGCCACGAGCCACGTTCGCAGATGGTTCGCAATCAGCTGGATTGCGATGAGAATGGCTACATTCAGGTAGCCGCTCCGAGCACCCAGACCTCTCTCAAGGGCGTCTTTGCGGCGGGCGATGTTGTTGACTCGCATTACCAGCAGGCAATTACCGCCGCTGGTTCTGGCTGCAAGGCTGCGCTGGATGCTGAGCACTACTTGGAAACTGTTACTCGGTAGATGACAGCAGGGCAGTCGCACTAGCTGGATAAACACCTAATAGTTGGGGTATCGCAATTGTTGGATAAGCCCTACGATTGCAGATATCCAACTATGGGGAATATCCGATAGTCGGTAAGCCCAATTGTTGTTAGCTGTAGCTCAATCAGGGTGCAGCGGGACGTGTTATAGCCCGGTACGCCCCGTACTCATCGAGCACTTGCAGCGTTCTCAAGAACACCATTAATTAACAATTTAGTACTTCACTCGCACCACCGGAAGCCCTAATTTTTGACGCCTTGAGCGCCAAATCCGTACGCGAGGCTGAAGAAGCTAGGTTGAAAAATTAGAATCAAGACCACAAAACAAAACCACTAAGAACTCAAACGAGCTCATTCTAAGGAGAAGAATTTCATGGCTCCGGTAACCGTCACCGCCAACACCTTTAAGTCCGATGTCCTCGAATCCGATAAGCCGGTGCTTGTTGATTTCTGGGCAGAGTGGTGTGGCCCGTGTAAGAAGATTGCTCCCGTTTTGGACGAGGTTGCGACCGAGCTCGATGGCAAGGCCGTCATCGCCAAGGTCAACGTCGATGAGGAGCGTGCACTGGCTGGCATGTTCCAGATTATGTCCATCCCAAGCCTGCTCCTATTCAAGGACGGCAAGAAGGTCGAAGAGATTCGCGGAGTCCGCCCGAAGGGCGAAATCACGTCGCTCATCGAAAAGCACCTTTAAAAGAACTTGGGGTTGCTCCTTATCCGATACGAGGTTACGACTGCCCACCCGTCACTTCGCCACTGCCACCTTCGTTGGACACACCCCATTATGATGTGACTGAAGTTGTGGTTGTGATTTAGAGTTAGTCCTGGGGTTCTGCCGTCGGGCTAGCCGACGCGCCCTCGTAACAATCAATTCGCGCCTGCGACCTGGTAATCTTGCTGGAAATGGCGGTTTACGTCTTCCTTAATACCGTGAAGGAACCAGGTTGCCGCCAACTTGAGAGGTATTGCTGACCATATCCTCTGAGAGTGCGCGGGATTTCTTAACTGAAGTTTCGTTTAGCTCACTGGCCAGTAATACTGATTAAGTGTTGTGAGGACCCACAACGGCCTAAACATAATTGTGGAGTTCGGAAGGGAGTTTTCGTGCCAGAGTTTCTGAAGGTGGGCGATAGGTCACCTCGTGTAGCCGAGGTACGTTCTACCCTGGCTCGTCTTGGGCTTCTGCCCAATTGGGAGGGCTCAGCCGCGGAGGAGAACTCGCCTCAGTGGTCTGGTGACGATGACCTCTTTGATGAGGACATGCGCAACGCTCTTCTGGCGTTCCAACAGTCCCGCGGTGTCTATGCCGACGGGATTATCCGCGACAGCACCCTGCGCCTACTGCGAGAAGCCTCGTACACTCTGGGCACCCGCGTACTGTCCTACGATCCACTGTCACAAATGACCGGTGAGGACGTAGGCGTTCTCCAAGCTACCTTGCAGGAACTCGGCTTCCACGATGCCCGAGTAGACGGCCACTTTGGCCCGAAGACCGATGCCTCTGTACGTGAATACCAGCTCAATTACGGGCTGGAGCCCGACGGTATCTGTGGTCCCGTTACTCTCCGGGCGCTCAGCTACTTGGGCAGGAGGGTTACTGGTGGCTCTGTAAACGCCTTCCACGAGAAGGAAATACTGCGCACGATGGGGCCGAAGCTCTCTGGAAAGCGCATTGTCATTGATCCAGGTCTTGGGGCAGGGGAGCCCGGCATTGTGGTCGACGGCCCTTACGGTCAGATTTCTGAAGAAGAGATTCTTTGGGATTTGGCCTCTCGCATTGAGGGTCGCCTTGTCGCGGCAGGTGCAGAGACTATTCTGTCTCGTCCTCGTACCGACAATCCGTCCATCGAGGATCGCGCTGAGATGGCCAACGCATTTGGCGCTGACGTCTTCATCTCCCTGCAGGCTGACCACTATCACAACAACCGCGCCAGCGGTATTGCGACCTTTTACTTTGGCTCGATGAAGGGCTCCAACTCCATTCTGGGCGAACAGCTCTCTGGCCTTATCCAGCGAGAGATTGTTGCCCGTACGAGCCTGGTAGACTGCCGCTCGCACGCCCGTACCTGGGATCTCCTCCGTCTGACCAGGATGCCCACGGTGGAAGTCGCCGTTGGTTACCTGACCAACGAGGATGACGTCGCAATTCTTTCTTCCCCAGATCAGCGGGACGTAATTGCCGAATCTATCGTTGTCGCTGTAAAGCGTCTGTACCTGGGCGATGAAGAGCAGCAGCCAATGACCGGCGCTTACAGCTTTGCGCAGCTGATTGAAGAGGAAAAAGCCTAAACACGGCTGACCAATGAAACCCAGCGCTAAAGACTGAACAGCTTTGAGCGCATAAAGGGTTCTTTCGCACTTAGATCCAACGCATGGCCGATTTCTTCGTCCCAGTCCAATTCCGCATCCAACTCGATACGGAGTTTCGGATGAATCGGATGTGGAGTCACCACCCGAAACCCGGAGTCAAGAAGGGTTCGCGTACGAATCAAATCACCGGCGTTATGGTTAATCGCCGCCAACGAATCTGAAATACACGGCTTTGGATTCAGCTTTTCTTCGAGTTGCGCTTCGAAATCAGCGATTAGATTCTCCGTACCGTCGTCAGGCGTTGGCGACGACGGCGTGGATGCCGACATAGAATCCGCCGTGCCACTGCAACCAAACGCTTCTACCGCTGAAATCCCGCGCAGCGCGAGCTTGTGCAGAGCGGTCACAATGAGCACGCGGAGCATGTCATCGTCAACCTCTAAAGCGTTGTAATGCAGACTCGTCAGCGCAATCGCATCCGGCGATATTGGTCCGGAAGGCATGGAAAATGTCGTCGGGCAGAAGCGTGGCGGAGCAAAGAGCAGCGTGCCGACGGTCTCAAGTTTCCCATCGATAAGTGATGCCGGTGGCTTTCGTCGTAGTGAATATCCGCACGGTCCCCAGGAAAGGTAGACGGTATTGAGCCATGCTTCCTTCTCCAAGCGCACCTGGGCGGCTAAATCAGGGCTTAAATCGCCATTTAAGAGGCTTTCACTAGCTCCGCCTGGCCGAGTAGGGGGTTGGCCGTCCGAATGCTTTAAATCACCGTTGAGCGCTTCATCCTCTTCTGGCGTGCTGGGGTCCAAATTAGGTTCGCGCGGCTCAGTCGAGAACTGGGGTAGGGCAGTTGCTGTACGGATATGCTCCATGCCCTGTTCCCAAAACAGGCTTAACATCGTCTCTGGATAGATTCCTTCGATGTCGGCCAGCGAAATTTTCTCGATGAATACTTCAGTCACAGTAACCGGGTTTACTCTTCGTCGAGATGCATCAGTGACATGATGCGATCAAAGTCCTCGAGGTTGCCGAATTCGATAACGATTTTGCCCTTACGCTTGCCCATCTGGGCAGTCACCTTCGTATCAAAAGAATTGGACAGGCGGTCAGCCCAATTGTGAAGGACCTCCGGCTGCGGAGTGGGCTCGCGGTGCTGCTTTTTCGGTCGCTCGCCGGCATTGAGTAATGTCACTGCTTCTTCGGTCGCACGGACGGATAGTCCTTCAGCAACAATTCGCTCGGCGAGGCGCTGCTGTTCTTCCTTACCTGCCTTAACTCCAAGCAAGGCACGTGCGTGACCAGCCGACAGAACACCGACCGCTACTCGTCGCTGTACCTCCACCGGCAACTGCAAGAGTCGAATCATGTTGGTAATAACGGGCCGCGAGCGACCGATTCGATCCGCCAGCTCTGCCTGAGTTACACCAAACTCTTCGAGTAGCTGCTGGTACGCAGCGGCCTCTTCGAGTGGGTTCAGCTGAACGCGATGGATGTTCTCTAGTAGGGCATCGCGAAGCATGTCCTGGTTTGGAGTATCGCGAACGATGGCGGGAATCGTGTCGACCCCAGCTCGCTGAGAAGCACGCCAGCGCCGTTCACCCATGATGATTTCAAACTCGGGTTGCGGCGCGTTCGGATCTTCCTTGCGCGCTGCCTCGAGTGCGGCCGCACGACTATCCTCAGAGATTGGTCGTACGATAATCGGCTGCAATAGACCGAACTCACGAATAGAGTGAGCGAGCTCATTTAGGGGCTCCTCATCGAAGACCTCTCGTGGCTGCTTCGGGTTCGGCGTGATCAGCTTCAAGTTGATTTCGCGATAGGTCGCGCCAAACTCGTTTGCGGCCGAAGTGTCAACATCGGTCGGCTTGGCGCCGCTATGGTCCGCTACTCCCGATGTCGTCGAGGGCGATGTTTCACGTGAAACATCGCTACACTTACCAATAGTCTTATTGTCACTGTGACGTTTCTGCGCCTCATTGGTATGAGGTTTGCTCTGGCCGGATTTTGCAGATTTTCCGGCGTTTTTCCCTTCAGTCAACGAGGTGCCGGATCCCGTCGCGGCTGCCCCCAGTACGTCGGCAACTCCGCTACTTCCAGGCTGCTTCGTCCCCTGGGTACGGCGGGGACCGAAGATAATATCCGCGGCACTCTCACCTACCGAGGGGTTAGCCGCCGGAGCAGTTGGGATCAGCGCGGCGATACCGCGACCGAGCCCTCCCTTGCGGTTCTCCTTTTTTTGATTCGACATCGGTAACTACTCCTAGTGGCTTTAATTTGTCTCAGTGGAATTGGACGGGGTAGGGGAGGAAGCTGGTTTTTGCCCAATCGCACTTCCACCCGAAACTGCTGAATAGTCGCCACGCGTTGCCAATTCCTTCGCGGCGTCAAGATAAGCAACTGCGCCCCGAGACCCTGGATCGTAGGAAATTACGGTCTGCGAATATCCCGGCGCCTCCGATACCTTCACAGATCGAGGGATGAGATTACGTAGCACAACCTCACCGAAGTAGTTACGAACCTCATTGGCAACTTCTTCCGAAAGCTTGGTGCGGCCATCGAACATAGTGAGCAGCACAGCAGAAATATGTAGCTCCGGATTGAGATGCTGACGAATCATCTGCACGTTATTCATCAGCTGAGTCACACCCTCCAAGGCGTAAAACTCACACTGAATCGGGATCAAAACCTCGTTGGCGGCAGTCATCGAATTCAGAGTCAACAGACCGAGCGAAGGAGGGCAGTCAATAATGAGAAAGTCAAAGCCGTTGTCAATCAGGTACTGATCTGACACTGCATCGAGAAGTCGGCGCTCACGGTTCAGGAGCGAGACCAGCTCAATCTCGGAGCCCGCCAAGTCCAATGTCGCTGGCACACAAAAGAGATTCTCAGATTCAGGGGAACGCTGGATGACATCGTCAATCTGTAGTTCGCCAATTAGAAGCTCATACGTCGACGGGGTCCCGGAAACATGCTCAATCCCCAGGGCCGTAGAAGCATTTCCCTGCGGGTCATTATCGATGACTAGCACCTTGAGACCATGCCGCGCGAGCGCCGACGCGATGTTGACTGCCGAAGTGGTCTTGCCCACGCCACCCTTCTGGTTGGCGATAGTAATACGGCGCGGGCGTTCGGGGCGTGGAAGCGATAAACGGTTCGGGGCCTTAACTTGCGCTGCCCGTTGAGCTGCCGCAGCGATGGGTGTGTCTTGCCAGGACTTCCGGCTCATTAACTATTCCCCTTACAAGCACAGCAATCACCAATCATGGCCACTGGAGTGCGAATAAAAACTTAGTAACTATCTGCAAAAGCGTAATCATCAAGCCCCAACAAGCGTTAGACGCCGACGATTGTGGAAATGTTTCACGTGAAACATCCACCTTGGCCGGTAGGACTTTGCCATACCGCGATACTTATCCCACTCTAGCCCGACGGCACTACGCGCCTCAATGTCGAAACCAAAACACAAGCGAACCGGCAGTGGAGTAGGGGAGGGGGACTTACAACCTACTTCTTCTGAATAATCACGGCGTACGTCGAAGTTCCCAACACGGAACCGCCAACCTCTACAACGCGGGGATTAGTTCCCTTCGCCTTGGCAATAAGCTTTGCGTCCCGATCAATCTCCTCTTGCGCAGTTCCACCCTTCAGTGCAACCATCGCGCCTCCGGATTTAACTAAAGGAAGCGACCAGCCCGCCAATTTCCCAAGAGGGGCAACAGCGCGAGAAGTGACGACATCTACTTGGCCAACCTCAGCGCGAACCACTTTCTCCTCAGCGCGGCCGCGAACCACGGTCACATTGTCCAGCTCGAGATCTTCCACAACCTCGTTCAAGAAAGTCGTACGGCGCAGCAATGGTTCCACAAGAACCACCTTCAAATCTGGTCGTGCAAGAGCAAGCGGAATCCCGGGCAAGCCTGCCCCCGAACCAATGTCCGCAACTAGAAGCCCTTTGCCTATCGCTTCTCCAACTACCGCAGAATTGATAATGTGCCGATCCCACAGCTTTGGAGTTTCACGTGGCCCAATCAAACCTCGGACTGTAGCCTCCTCAGCCAACCATGAATGGTAGCGGTATGCTCGATCGGCATTCCCTCCAAACACGGTATCTATCACCGAACGCAGATCCGGATCGACCAAACCTGCGGAGGCTTCTTGATTATCGACGTCTTTCGCGGAGTTACTCAACAGTTCCACTAACCTTTCCAATGGGGCAGCTGTGCCGTCACCCGTCGAGCTTTTCATTACCCCTAGTGTACGACAGTGCAACAGCCATGTTTCACGTGAAACATTGACCGGAGTTGGATGCCAAACTCCAGGCCCCACAGAAAATTACATGCCTGTAATAACAGCGACGTTGTCTGCGCGATAGAGTACCAAGGCAAGCAAAAACGCCCCGCATCAACTGCGGGGCGTTTCGATTAATTAACTTATGTAGACGAAGGGCGATTCCACTTCAGCTATTTCTTTTTCCGCTTCCGGTTCTTCCGATTTGCGGGTTTCTGTCCTGGCGCTGGCTTCGAGACTGGGCCCTGCTGTCCCTTCCCCGAATTACCATCCGGAAGATGGCTAGAAGCCTTGTTCGCTGCAGAGGCCTGACCGGACTGCGCCTGCTGCGCATTCTGCGCTGCCTGACGCTTGCCACCCTTCTTCGGATTGATTGGCTTCTGGCCAACCTTCGGAGCGAGCTTCTCCTGTGCCTCGCGCTTGGCAGCCTTCTTAGCTGCGACAGCTTCCTTCTCTTCCTCATCCAGCTTGCCGAAGATGTAGCGCTGCTGGAAGTAGGTCCAGACGTTGTTAGTCACCATGTAGACAAGAAGGCCGATGTGCCAGAAAGCACCGGTAACAAGAATCATGATTGGGAAGAACCAAAGCATCATCTTGTTCATCATGTCCATCTGCTGACCCATAACGCCTTCCTGGCGCTTCACCAGACCGGCTTCCTGGCGGGCACGCGTGCGGTCAACAGACATGCGAGCGTTGAAGTGCGTTGCAAGTGCCGCGATAACAATCAGCGGAATGGCAACGATCATGATGTCCATGCGGGTGAAGTCCGCAGGCGTACCAGGCACAGTAAAGGCTGCGTATTGATCCTCACCCATACCAACCGAACTGGACAGTGGAGCATTGAGCACACGAGCCAGCAGGAAGGACCGCACCTCATCTACACCGAAGACGTAGTTAGGCGTATTCCAGTTCTGCTCCACCGACATGCCGAGCGCATTGCCCGTCGTACCCGTTCGGTTGAACGAACGCAGCACGTGGAAAAGGCCAATGAACACAGGCATCTGAACCAGAATCGGCAGACAGCCGCCGAGCGGGTTGACACCCATTTCCTTCTGTAGCTGGCGCATAGCAAGAGCCTGAGCCTGCTGATCGTTCTTGTACTTCTCCTTGATGGCCTGCATCTCAGGAGCGAGCTGCTGCATCTTGATGGCAGAACGCTGCTGGTTCAGCATCGGCTTAAACAGGAGGATACGGATGGTGACCACAAGCAAAATAATGGCCAGCACCCAGGAGATACCCGAGGAGGGATCGAATAGGAAACCTGAGGCCTTATGCCAGAACCACAGGATGGCCGAAATCGGCACATACACGAAATTGAGCACGGTCTAAGATCACTCCGTTCTTTAGGGGACAGCGCACTCGCGCCTTCGTCTACAAAGCCCCGTCAAAGGCTAAGCATTACTAGAGGTTACCTGTGCATTCGCCTCAACCACGAACCCAGGCCGGGGAATGTGGCAGGAACTGGATCCCAGCCACCCGGATGCCAGGGTGCGCAACGGAAGATGCGCAAGAAAGTCAGCCACAGGCCACGAATAGCTCCGAAACGGCGCACAGCCTCAAGACCATATGCGGAGCACGTCGGTTCAAAACGACATGTGCTCGTGGGCTTCAGATTAGAGATACGACGGCGGTAGAAGAGAATCGCCCTCTCAGCCACACGTGCGCCGGGGGTCTGAGCGAGGGGGCCGTCGTCAAGCGAATTAGCGCCGACGTTCGTATGTGGCGAGTGCCGATTGCACATCGTGGGACAGCTCCTGGCTGGTGGCTGTGGCAGATGCAGGCAGCGCGCGAACGACAATGTCCATGGTGGACGGAAGATTCTGCGCGGCCGCGGCCATAACATGGCGGAGCCTGCGGGATACAGCGTGACGAGTCACGGCGTTGCCCACAGCTTTAGATACGACAAGACCGACACGCGGACCACCAAACCTGGCAATCTGCGTATCGGTCTTATCTTCACCGCCAGAAGCGGCGGTGTCACGAATATGCAAGACCAAGGTCTTGCGTCCGATTCGGCGTCCACGTCGTACGGTGACCGTGAAGTCACGCGAAGAACGCAGCTTATTGCTCTGAGGGAGCACCGAAATCGGTGTCCTCTTGCTTAAGCGGACAGGCGGGCACGGCCCTTGCTGCGGCGTGCTGCCACAACGGCGCGACCGGAACGGGTACGCATACGGGTACGGAAGCCGTGCACGCGTGCACGACGGCGGTTATTCGGCTGGAACGTCCGCTTCGACACGGTTGACACTCCTTGAAACTCAAACGACCACGAGTCCACGCTGAACACACCGCAGTAAACTCCTCGCTTCGAGTGCGAGGCAGCGATGCGTCTGACGCATTCCCGTGATGCACGGAAAAATTACTTACCGACAGATTGAAAGCTACATGCGTTCTGTCGGGTCCAAGCACAAGCTCGGACTCATATCTCAATGGATATGAAACACCCAGATAGGTTACGTCGAATCGAGCGAGAAATTCAAATCAACACGCCGGATTTACCTGGAGAATCATTTTCCAAGTTTTCCGACGGTACCGATGTTGACCTGTGGAAATACTAACCTATGCACTGCAATCCACAGGGCGTTTATCCCATCAGCTGTGGATAACTTCCACACCATGAATCACAGCGAGCAGGGGAAATAACGTGTTTACCTAGGTAAACGCAGACTAGGGGGCTACTTTTCATTGTGGGCAAACTGTGGATAAACTGTTAGTCAATTAGCGACAAGGTTTATCCACAGGTGTGGACAAACATGTGGAAGTCCTGCTCGGGGCGTATAGCACCTTGTGTAGAAACACCCCACAGGGCGAATTACAAGAAATAGCCCCCAAATGGGCAGATATGGCGCTCTCGCCATGCCAAAAACACTCCACAAAAACAGGTCGCCTCGATAAATTTGATGAACGTAAACATGTAAAAGGACATTCACACAGTGAGCGAACAACCAGAATTGCCAGGTGGACTCTGGGAGCAGGTCGTTTCTATCCTGACTTCACCAGAAGGTGCGCCGGAGTTGGGCATTGCACCACTACGCCCGCCACACAAGGCACTGCTGCGGTCAGTGACGCACACTGGTGACTTTCCAGGTTTTTTCCTGCTCAGCACTCAATCGCCAGTGGTGCAGGCACTGGTAAAAGAAGAGCTCAAGGGCATTATCGAGGCCGTCTTAGCCTCGCTGACCGGCGAGGAGTTGGAAACGGTCATCACCGTTGCCGATCCTGCTGACGACGCTGAAGATAGCCAGGCAGCAGAGACCACTCAACCATCTGCACAGCACTCGGGGCAGATGCCATCTGCAGCTTCGCGTCCGCAGCAGGCTCAGCGTCAACAGCCAAACCAGCAGCACCAACAGCAATCTGGCCGCAACTACCCGTTCCCCAGTGCAGATGCGAATGACTTCAATCGCCACGAGCAGCACCAGGGATCGACGCAGACGCCACAGGTGCCGCAGACACACCAGCAGAATGTCCATAATCAGCAGAGTGCCCAGTCACAGCACCGATCGATGGACGCAGTGGATTCAATGGCGCAGGGGCTTTCGCACTCATCTGCCGAGAATC
This sequence comes from Corynebacterium sp. LK31, assembly GCF_014335015.1. NCBI lineage: Bacteria > Bacillati > Actinomycetota > Actinomycetes > Mycobacteriales > Corynebacteriaceae > Corynebacterium > Corynebacterium sp. LK31. The sequence continues at coordinate 49,526 of NZ_PDGW01000021.1, forward strand.
CGATGACTATTGCTGATCAGCGCCAGGTCACAAGTCCTTTCCGCTCCGAGAGCCACGGCACTCCAACCGAGATGAGCATGCCTTTCGAGGAGCCCACCCTCAACCCGAACTACACCTTCGAAACCTTTGTTATTGGTCCGCAGAATAAGTTCGCCGCCGCAGCCGCCGTCGCTGTTGCAGAGTCTCCGGGGCGCACCTACAACCCGCTGTTTATCTCCGGCGGTTCGGGTCTTGGCAAGACGCACCTGCTCCACGGCATTGGTCACTACGCCAAGCATTTGTACCCTAACCTGCGGGTTCGTTACGTTTCTTCGGAAGAGTTCACCAACGACTTCATTAATTCCGTGCGTGACGACGCCCAGGAATCCTTCAAGCGTCGCTACCGCGATTTGGACATGCTCATCATCGATGACATCCAGTTCTTGGAGGGCAAGGAAGGTACACAGGAAGAGTTCTTCCATACGTTCAATGCCCTGCACCAGTCCAATCACCAAATTGTGCTGTCGTCGGACCGCCCACCACGCGAGCTTAAGACCCTGGAGGATCGCCTTCGTACCCGCTTCCAGTGGGGGCTCAATCCGGATCTGCAATACCCGGACTTGGAGACGCGAATCGCAATTCTGTCGAAGAAGGCACAGCTGTCTGATTTGGTCGTTCCGCATGATGTACTCCAGTACATCGCGGAGAACACCTCGTCTTCTATTCGTGAGCTCGAGGGGCGTCTACTGCAGATTAGCGCTCACGCATCCATGATTCATGAGCCTGTGACCTTGAAGTTTGCGCAGGAGATCCTCGGTGCCGACGAAATCGAGGTGCAGATTACCCCGGAGATCATCATCTCCACCACCGCTGAGTACTTCGACCTAACGGTTGCGGATTTGGTGGGCCCGGGTAAGACTCGCCCGGTCGCTCATGCTCGCCAGATCGCGATGTACTTGACAAGGTCCTTCACTGAGCTTTCGTTGCCGTCGATTGGCCGGGAGTTCGGAAATCGTGACCATTCGACGGTTTTGCACGCTGAACGCAAGATTGTTAAGGAAATTCAGGAGAAGAAGCCCTCAAAGGACCAGGTCAACGACCTGACTACACGCATTCGAGACCGAGCTCGCGGCACGGCTTAAAAACCTTGGGCTCGGCGTGCGGAATTCTTGTTATTAACTGCGGTTTTTCCGTGCACAGAGCTGTGGACAACTCGTAAATTTTGTGGATGAAAGATGAAGCCCGAACACTATCCACAGACACCCCAAGTTATCCACAGTTAGACGCACTGGTTATCCACAGCGCGAAATCAGTGAAGACCAGCGGGAATCATGTAATTTCACAATGTGCACACCCCCTATTACTACTCCCGACTTTAAAAATCTCTAGAAACTTCTAGATAAAAGGGGGCCAGCGCACAACCTCTGGCAAGCAACCTCTCGCGCACAACTTCATAAATGCCAAGAACGAGCAAGAACTAGGATTAAGCACTAGACGGACTACAAGAATGCCAGTGAGGTCTTTGGCAGTCTGCAGTAGAGTTGTACGATGGAATCTTTGTAACTCCAGTCATGTGCGCTGACATAGCGTGCTGACAACACAAAAGACGGCTAATAACAGACATCCAATACCGGTGGAGGAACGATGGAGCAGACCGAAGTCCGTATTCGCGCGGCTAAGGACGATCTCGCGGGTGCGGTGAGCTGGGTTGCTCGTAACCTGCCTGCACGCCCGACTCAGCCGATTCTGCGTGGCATGATTTTTCTCGCGGATGACAATGGTCTGCAGCTCGCTGGCTATGACTACGAGGTCTCGACTCAGATTCGTATTAGCGCAGAGGTCGATGAGCCCGGTCGCTTCGCCGTCAATGGCAAGTTGGTTTCTGACATTGTCTCTAAGCTGCCGAATAAGCAGGTAGAGATGCACTTTGATGGCACGAAGGTCATCGTTCGCTGTGGTTCTTCCCGCTTCGAGCTACCAAGCCTGACCTTGGAGGATTACCCTCAGCTACCAGAAGCTCCGGCTGCTACCGGCACTGTCGATGCCGCTCTGTTGGCTGAGGCTATTGGTCAGGTCGCTATCGCTGCCGGCAAGGATGAGTCGCTGCCGATGCTGACCGGCATCCGGATGGAAACCGAAGGTAACGAGGTCACTCTCGCTGCCACCGACCGTTTCCGCCTGGCGGTTCGCAGTTTCGAGTGGGAGCAGATCCCGGAGGGGGAGACCAAGCTGCTCATCCCGGCAAAGACCTTCGCGGAGACTGCCCGCACTCTCGATACCACTTCCAGCGAGCCAGTGACCTTGGCATTCGGCGACGGATCTGATGATCGTGAGGTCGGCTCCGAAGGTCTGCTGGCTATCCTCGCCGATCCTCGTCGCACTACCACGCGACTGCTGGACGCCGAGTTCCCGAAGTTCCGTCCGCTGCTGCCGAAGCAGCATTCCTCCATGGCTGTTGCTCGTGTTGACCAGCTGCAGGATGCCATCCGTCGTGTGTCTCTGATGGCGGATCACGGTGCGCAGATTCGCATGGACTTCTCCGACGGCCAGGTTGTCCTTTCCGCTCATGGCGACGAGGTCGGTCACGCAGAAGAGACTGTGGCCTGCAACTTCTATGGGGAACCACTTCTGATCGCCTTCAACCCGCAGTACCTGCTCGAGGGGCTCAGCGCTGTTCGCTCCCACCGCGTTCTGCTGGGCTTTACGCAGCCGTCGCGTCCCGCGATTCTCATTCCAGAGCCGGAAGCTATCCCGGAGCTCGGTGAGGACGGCTTCTACCCAACGCCGGAGACCGACTTCACTTACCTGCTGATGCCTGTGCGCCTGCCGGGCTAGTCTGCGGCTATGCACATTCGGTATTTGTCCTTGCGGGACTTCCGCTCCTGGCCGGAGTTGGAAGTCGAGTTCACGCCTGGAATTACCGTATTTACCGGGCAAAATGGCTACGGCAAGACCAATATCGTCGAGGCCGTTGGGTATCTCTCCACGCTCGGTTCGCATCGAGTGTCTACGGATGCTCCGCTGGTTCGTTCGGGGACCCCGTCGGCACGCATTTCGGCGACGGCGGTCAATGATGGCCGAGAGCTGACGGCGCATCTGCTCATCAATCCGCATCGCGCGAATCAGGCGCAGATTAATCGCACGCGGCTGAAGTCTCCGCGGGAGCTGCTGGGGATCGTCAAGTCGGTCTTTTTCTCGCCCGAGGATCTCACGTTGGTCAAGGGCGAGCCCGCGTCCCGTCGCCGCTACATCGATGATTTGCTCGCTTTACGACGGCCACTGTCCGCAGGTATCCGCATTCAATATGACAAGATCTTGCGTCAGAAAAATGCGCTGCTGAAGTCGGCGGGCTCGACGCTGCGCCGTGGCTATTCTTCCTCGGAGGGGCAGGCCGCACTGAGCACGCTGGACACCTGGGATGCGCAATTGGCGCAGGTGGGAGCGGCACTAATGGCTGCACGCATGGATTTGATTGCCGAACTGTCGGAACACGTCAGCGAGGCCTATGCCACGCTTGCCCCGCACTCGCGCCCAGCCACGATTGCCTATGCGCCGAAGGTCGACAGTCTGGATGGCGGGCCATTGCCCAGCGAACCGGAGCTGCTCGAGGCACTGCTGCTGACGAAGATGGCGGAGCGCCGCACCGCGGAGATTGAGCGCGGTTCCTGTCTCGTTGGTCCGCATCGCGATGATCTCAACCTCATTCTCGGCAATGACCCCGCCAAGGGCTTCGCTAGCCACGGCGAGACCTGGTCTTTTGCACTCGCGCTGCGTCTCGGCGCGTACTTTTTGCTCCGGGCCGATGGACCCGACCCGATCTTGGTGCTTGACGACGTGTTTGCGGAGCTCGACCGGCATCGTCGGGAAGCTCTCATGGAAATCGCGCAGCAGGCTGAGCAGGTGTTGATCACCTCGGCGGTGGGGGAGGAGTTGCCTCAGGCACTGGTCGAGGATTCTTCTGTCACTCATCACACGGTGACGGTGGCGCAGACTGAGCAGGGGCGAATCTCACTGCTGGATGAAAACCCAGTCGCGGAAGAGTGACGGGTATGGTCGAGAACATGGAGCCGGATAACTCACCGGAAGAAGAAAAGGACCTGATTAGCGACGCTTTCTTCCGCATGCGCGATGCCGCTAAGGAGGGCGGTCACAAGTTACCGAATCTCCAGCGGCCACCGAAGAAGAAGGGCTCGTGGTCTGGCCTCGATAGCCGTGTGCCTGTGAAGGCCGCGGAGGGGATTGTTGCGGACGTCGATAAGCAGCGGGCAGCGCAAGCAGTGGTACGAGATCGTGCCGGTACGGTGATTTCGCCGAGCCTATTGAAGGAGGCGGGGATTCGGCTGTACCGGAAATATGACCGTCGACCTGCGCCGATTGGTGCGGTGCTGAATAAGGCAGTAGTTGATCGCGGCTGGCAGATCCATATTGCCCACGGTGTGATCATGACGGAGTGGGATTCGATGGTCGGCAAGGTTGTCGCGGAACACTCCCAGGTCAAGGAGTTCAAGGACGGCACTTTGGTGGTCGAGTGCCAATCGACAGCATGGGCAACACAGCTGCGGCTAGCACAGCGACAGGTTTTGAAGTCGATTGCGGAACGCGTCGGGGATGGAGTGGTTGAGGAAATTAAGGTGCTTGGGCCAAAAGCGCCGAATTGGCGCAAGGGCAAATTGCACATCGAGGGCCGAGGACCGCGTGATACTTACGGGTAAAGGTCGGTAAACGGTCTACGATTAGCCGTCGGTATGCGTAAAACTGCGAAATTTGGTCCTTTGAGCGCATCGGCTATATCCACAGTAGGGGACTACGTTGGGGTAAGATGGGCAGGAGAAAACCGGCAGGCGGTTCTTGAGACGTTATCGACTTCCAAACTAGCCAGACCTATCTAGTAGTCCTAGGTGGTTCTGGCTGGCGCTGATAGCACTTGACCGCCGGCCTATTTTTCGCGCGCTGACGAATGTTGCGCGGGGAGAGAACCAAGAATAGGAGACGCGCCGAACCGTGGCTGCTACCGAACATCAATATGACGCCTCATCGATTACCATCCTCGAGGGCCTCGAGGCCGTGCGTAAGCGGCCGGGTATGTACATTGGCTCGACTGGTGAGCGTGGTTTGCACCACCTGGTGTGGGAGGTTGTAGACAACTCCGTCGACGAGGCGATGGCGGGTTACGCCACCGATGTTGAGGTCACTCTGCTGGAAGACGGCGGCGTTCAGGTCCGCGATAACGGCCGTGGTATTCCTGTCGAAATGCACCCGTCGGGTATGCCGACGGTGCAGGTGGTTATGACTCAGCTGCACGCCGGCGGCAAGTTTGACTCCGAGTCCTACGCTGTTTCCGGTGGTCTGCACGGTGTGGGTATTTCGGTGGTTAACGCGCTGTCGACGCGCATGGAAACCGAGGTCATCCGCGATGGCTACACCTGGTACCAGAACTTCGACCAGGCTGTTCCGGAAGAAATTATCCGAGGTAAGAAGACTCGCGGTTCGGGTACCACGCAGCGTTTCTGGCCGGACCCGGAGATTTTTGAGACCACCGATTTCAAGTTCGACACCATTTCTCGCCGCCTGCGCGAGATGGCGTTTTTGAACAAGGGCCTGACCATCACGTTGGTGGACAAGCGTGTCTCCGAGGAGGAGCTCGAGGCCGAGGCTCTGGCGGAGCAGGCGGAGACCGAATCCGCTGAAATCGCCAAGGATGCGGTTGAGGAGCAGAAGGAGAAGGCAGAGAAGACCACCAAGCCGAAGGAGCGCCGCAAGGTCTTCCACTACCCGAATGGTCTGCGGGACTATGTCGAGACTCTGAACAAGTCGAAGAACATCATCCACCCGACCATCATTTCCTTCGATGCTGCAGGTGACGGCCACGAGGTCGAGATTGCAATGCAGTGGAACTCGGGTTACTCCGAGTCGGTGCACACCTTCGCCAACACCATTAACACCATTGAGGGTGGCACGCACGAAGAGGGCTTCCGTTCTGCGTTGACATCGCTGATGAACCGCTATGCGCGTGAGCACCGCCTGTTGAAAGAGAAGGAAAACAACCTCTCCGGCGAGGACTGCCGTGAAGGTCTCGCTGCCGTGATTTCGGTGAAGGTCGCCGATCCGCAGTTCGAGGGCCAGACGAAGACGAAGCTCGGTAACACCGAGGTGCGTTCCTTCGTCCAGCGCATGACTAATGAACACATCGGTCACTGGCTGGAGGCCAATCCGGCTGAGGCCAAGGCCATTGTTAACAAGGCCATTGCTTCGGCGCATGCCCGTCAGGCGGCTCGTAAGGCCCGTGACCTGGTACGTCGTAAGTCCGCGACCGATCTTGGCGGTCTTCCGGGTAAGTTGGCGGACTGCCGTTCGAAGGATCCGAAGCAGTCCGAGCTGTTCATCGTGGAGGGTGACTCCGCAGGTGGTTCTGCAAAGGCAGGCCGAAACTCGCTGTTCCAGGCCATTTTGCCGCTGCGCGGTAAGATCTTGAACGTCGAGAAGGCGCGCCTGGATAAGACTCTGAAGAATAACGAGGTCCAGGCCATTATTACGGCGCTGGGCACCGGTATTCACGACGAATTCGACATCGAGAAGCTGCGCTACCACAAGATTGTGCTGATGGCCGACGCCGACGTCGATGGTCAGCACATTGCCACGCTGCTACTGACGCTGCTGTTCCGTCTGATGCGTCCGCTGATTGATGAAGGGCACGTCTACCTCGCCCAGCCGCCGCTGTACAAGCTCAAGTGGGCCAAGGGTGAGCCGGGCTACGCCTACTCCGATGCTGAGCGCGATCAGCTGCTGGAAGAGGGGCTGGCTGCCAACCGCAAGATCAACAAGGACGATGGTGTTCAGCGTTACAAGGGTCTCGGTGAGATGAACGCCGCTGAGCTGTGGGATACCACCATGGATCCGGATCACCGCGTGCTGCGTAAGGTCGCCCTCGAGGACGCGCAGAAGGCCGATGAACTGTTCACCATTCTGATGGGCGATGACGTCGCTTCACGACGTTCGTTCATCACCCGTAATGCGAAGGACGTTCGCTTCCTCGACGTTTAAGCCGGTACCTGGTTTTAGTTTTCGCCTTGTCGGTTCCCCTGACAAAACCTCAGTTCAGCCATTAATGTTTATGAAATGGAAGATACTCGGGGAAGCATGGTCAACGGGGAACCGCCAGTCGAGCCACGTATTGTGCAGGAGACTTTGCCAGATGGCTCCGTGACCCCGATGGCGCTTCGGTTTCCCGAAGGTTCGCCTCGGGGCATTGTCGTTATTTGGCCGGGCTTTGGCATGGGTGCTCGCTACTACCGGCCGATTGCCCAAGAGTTACAGCGTCGAGGTTTTTGCGTCCTGACCTCGGAGTTGCGCGGCCAGGGTAACCAGACTGCGGTGGCCACCCGCCGTCACAATTGGGGCTACCAGGATCTCGCATCGGTGGATTACCCGCTGGCCGTGGCGCGGGCTCGCAAGGAGTTTGATCACCTCGCGGCAGGGGAGAGCACAGGGGAGAAGCTACCCGTCTACTTGCTGTGTCATTCCATGGGCGGTCAGATTGCCTCGCTGTATCTGGCCCGACCGGAAGCGGACGTGGCCGGCGTAGTGATGGTCGGCTCCGGTACTCCGCACTACAACTGTTTTACTGGCAACGAGTACAAGCGGCTTCGCTACGGTGCACCGTTTATGCAGGTGGTGTCCCAGATCCTGGGCTATTGGCCAGCGGGCAGGCTTGATTTGGCCGGCTATGGCCGCCAGGCTCGTAACCATGTGGTGGAGTGGGCGCGGTTCTCGCGCACGGGTCTTCTGCGACCGCGCGGTGCGGATATCGACTACGCCGCTGAGATGCCGAAGGTGACCACCCCGGCGCTGCTGCTGAACTGTGGTGGTGACCGTGACTGCCCGGAGGCTTCCGCACAGGCGCTGGCACGGATGCTGCCGAATTCGGCAAAGTACGAGTTCATTGAGCAGCGGCTGGGCCACAATCGCTGGGCGCGTGAGCCACAGGCTGTGGTTGACCGTCTAGAGCAGTTTATTGAGGAAATTTAAACCGCAATTTTCCAGCTGGTAATCTGCGCTTCTTAACGTAGATGCCTATGGCAACTTCACCTAAAAATATATCTGAATTTTCCCGTCGGCACTTCCTGCAGACCGCCGCAGGAGTCGGTGCTGTCACCGCTGCGAGCACGCTGCTGCCGCCATCATTGCGCCATGCACTCGCGCAGCCCCGACCGGCTGGCTCCCTCGACCAGGTTGAGCACGTTGTCGTGTTGATGCAGGAAAACCGCTCTTTTGATCACTACTTCGGCACTCTCCGAGGTGTGCGGGGGTACAACGACAATTCCGCTTTGCCGGGCGTTTTCAACCAGAGTGGGGTCAGTCCATACCTGATTCGCAACGCCGCTAATCGCGGTGATCTCTCGGTGGAGTACATTGCAAGTTTGCCGCACGGTTGGGAAGACGGGCAGGTTGCACTAAACGGCGGCCGCTGTAACGGCTGGATCGAGGCTAAGGGCAAAGGCACGATGGCCTGCTATGACCGTCAGGACATCGCGTTCCAATTCGCACTCGCAGAGACATTCACTATCTGTGATGGCTACTTTTCTTCAATGCCTACGTCGACAAGCCCGAACCGCAACTACCTGTTTTCGGGTGATACCCGAAAGGAACCGTGGGGGACTGGAGCGGTTGGCAATGCGGCGTACGAGCCGACGCACCCGGGGTACAGGTGGCGCACGTATGCCGAGGATCTCTCGGCGGCTGGGGTGCCATGGCGCGTCTACCAGGAGTGGGATAACTACACGGACAACAACCTGGATTTCTTCGCCGCGTTTCGAAATATTGGCCGCAAGGTCATTCGTGAGGCCGGGCTGCCTGGTCGCGACATGACGGGCTTCCACGAGAAGCTGCTGGAACTGGGTGATGGCACGCCGCCAACTGCAGAGCAGCAGCAGATGGTCGACCGCCTGAATGCCGCTGTGGAGAAGCTGCCTGAGGCGGAACGGGATCTCTATGATCGCGCGCTGCACCGCCGCCAGCCGGGCACGCTAACCGACGCTTTCCGACGGGATGTTGAATCTGGGGAGCTGCCAAAGGTGTCCTGGATTGTGCCTTCGGCCGCGGAAAGCGAGCACCCGGGAGCGTCCTCGCCGATTCAGTCGGCGAATATCACTTACCGCCTGTTGGATGCGTTGGCCTCCAACCCGGAGGTGTGGGCCAAGACCGTCTTCCTGATTAACTTTGACGAGTTTGATGGTTACTTCGACCATGTGGTGCCGCCGCTGCCGCCGAAGAATGAGCCGGGGGAGTGGTACCTGGGCAAGCCGAAGGGGCTCGGGTTCCGTGTCCCGATGACTGTCATTTCACCGTGGTCGGTGGGTGGTTTGGTGTCCTCAGAGGTCTTCGATCACACTTCGGTGATCCGTTTCCTGGAGCAAGTCACCGGCGTGAGCTGCGGAAATATCACTGATTGGCGTCGTCGGGTATGTGGTGATTTGGTATCCACACTGGACTTCTCGGCGTCTACGGGAATGCAGCTTCCAGAGCAGCCGGGACCAGCGCCGGAGTTTGTGAAGCGCTGGGAGGCGGAGCCGGCCGGTGACTATCCTGTGCAGGAGTCCGAGCAGGCGACCGCGCTGCCGACACCGTACCGGCTGCACGCCTACCTCAAAGGCGGCAATCTTGTGCTGGTCAATGACGGTTCCCGTGAGGCTGTTTTCGCTGTTTACAGTGGCAATAAGGTGGAGCATCACACGGTGCTCGGTACGTTAGAGCTGCGAATTGGACTCCTGGAGCGCGAACTTACCGTGTGCGGCCCGGACCGCTTCCTGCGTGTATTCAGCAAGACGGCGAAAGAGTTGCCGGAGGTCACTTTGGAGCACGCGGCGGGACGTGTTCTAGTTGGCGGGCAGGACCGGACGGCTGATTATGTCCGTGATGGTTGGTACGAGGTTGAGCTGGCTGAAGGTGAGGCCACGGCGTATTACACGGGCCGGCTGGAGTCCGGCAATCGCATTCCGACCAGCCCGTTTACCCGAAAGAGTGACTAGGCCCTGTCCCCGGCTAAGTGCCGCCTTTGACCAGATCCCACGTCTCTGCGAATGACAGCTCTTCGCCGTTGGTGGTGAGGAGTATGTGTGCAAGTAGTGCGCCCAGTGCGGTGTTGCCAAAACTTAGTGGTTTCACGTGAAACGTTGCGTAAGCGACCGCCTGCGCTGCCGCAGAAATCGCGGGAAAGCTACGGTGACCAGCAATGACTCCTGAGCTGGCGGCGACAATAGCGCTGATTGTCCACGGCCTCGCAAGTGTAGCGTCGGCCAATTCCGGCACTGTGGCCACCAGTTCATCGGTAGCCGCCAGGATAGCGGCCTCGCTGAGAGGCTGAATCTGGGGCGCGCTCATTCTTGTACTCCGCGGGGCCTTGGGGAGCTCAACTTTCGCAGCAGCGCCATGTCAGTATCAATTACGCTTGCCGTAATTTCCCGAGCCTGACCTTGCTGAAGGGCTCTCGCTGCGGCGGATTCGATGGCGCGAATGGCGGCCTCGTGTTTAGACACGCCCTCCATGTGCGCCAGCAGCGCCAGAGCGGTGTCCTGTTCTTTCGTGAGTCTCAAGGTCATCGCCATCGCATTTGCTCCTTGCTGCCTAGCTTGTGCCGTCTTATTCGTCTCTACTAGGCCTAAAACCCAGATTTGATACCACAATGGTATCGAAAAGTTGCACACGGCGTCGTAAAGCGGGCTCTAAAGCCCTGTAGAATGGATGCGAACCTCTTTTAAGTAAAGGAAGCAGTCATTGAGCGACGATAACAACAACGACGGCTCATCCTTCGGAAGTGGAGTATTGGGCCACCAGGTTCGCCCGATCGACATCAATGAAGAGATGCAGTCGAGCTATATCGACTACGCCATGAGCGTGATTGTGGGCCGTGCGCTGCCGGAGATTCGTGATGGTCTCAAGCCGGTGCACCGCCGCATTCTCTACGCCATGTTCGACAACGGCTACCGCCCGGAGCGCGGTTATGTGAAGTCCGCAAAGCCGGTTTCGGACACGATGGGTAACTACCACCCGCACGGCGACAGAGCTATTTACGACACCATGGTGCGCATGGCGCAGCCGTGGTCCATGCGCTATCCGCTTGTCGACGGTCAGGGTAACTTCGGCTCCCGCGGTGACGACGGCCCCGCAGCTATGCGTTACACGGAGGCCCGTCTGACGCCGTTGGCCATGGAAATGGTGCGCGACATTCGCGAAAACACCGTCGATTTCCAACCGAACTATGACGGTCGTACGACAGAGCCTGTTATTCTGCCGTCGCGTGTCCCGCAGCTGTTGATGAACGGCTCCGGCGGTATTGCCGTCGGTATGGCCACCAACATCCCGCCGCACAACCTGCGTGAGGTCGCGGATGCCATCAACTGGTGCCTGGACAACCCGGATGCGGATGAAAAGACCACGCTGGATGCGGTCATGGAACGCATCAAGGGCCCGGATTTCCCAACTGCCGCCCAGATTGTCGGCGACAAGGGCATCAAGGAGGCCTACACCACCGGCCGTGGCTCGATTCGCATGCGCGGTGTGACCTCGATTGAGCAGGAGGGCACTCGTCAGTCGATTGTCATCACTGAGCTGCCATACCAGGTCAACCCGGACCGCATGATTGCCAACATCGCAGATCAGGTCAAGGATGGTCGTCTACAGGGCATTGCCTCCATTGATGACGAATCCGATCTGAAGTGGGGCATGCGCATCGTCGTCAAGCTCAAGCGCGACGCCGTGCCGCGTGTGGTGCTGAACAACCTGTACAAGCACTCCCAGCTGCAGACCAGCTTCGGTGCGAACATGCTCGCCATCGTCGACGGTGTGCCGCGTACGCTGCGCATTGACCAGATGGTGACGCTGTACGTCGCCCACCAGATTGAGGTCATTGTCCGACGGACCCAGTTCCGCCTGGACGAGAAGGAAAAGCGTGCCCATATCCTGCGTGGTCTGGTCAAGGCCCTGGATATGTTGGACGAGGTCATCGCCCTGATTCGCCGGTCTGCCACGGTCGATACCGCGCGCACGGGCTTGATGGGTCTGCTCGACATCGACGAGATTCAGGCTGACGCCATTTTGGCGATGCAGCTGCGTCGCCTGGCTGCTCTGGAGCGCCAGAAGATTATTGACGAGTTGGCTGAGATCGAGCTCGAGATCGCCGACCTGAAGGACATCCTGGCCAAGCCGGAGCGTCAGCGCGCCATCGTTAAGGAAGAGCTGGGCGAGGTCGTGGAGAAGTACGGCGATGACCGTCGTACCCAGATCGTGGCCGCTGAGGGCGACGTCACCGAAGAGGACCTCATCGCCCGCGAAAACGTGGTCGTGACCATTACCTCCACGGGCTACGCCAAGCGCACCAAGGTCGATGCCTACAAGGCACAGCGCCGTGGTGGCAAGGGCGTACGCGGCGCGGACCTGAAGCAGGACGACATCGTCCGCCACTTCTTCGTCTGCTCCACGCACGACTGGATTCTGTTCTTCACCAACAAGGGGCGCGTCTACCGTCTCAAAGCCTACGAACTGCCGGAGGCCACTCGCGCCGCCCGCGGTCAGCATGTCGCCAACCTGCTGGAATTCCAGCCGGAAGAGCGCATCGCCGAGGTGCTGCAGATTCAGAGCTACCAGGACAGCCCGTACCTGGTGCTGGCCACCAGCGAAGGCAAGGTCAAGAAGTCCCGCCTGGAGGACTACGAGTCTGCTCGCTCCGCTGGCCTGATTGCCATCAACCTGCGCGAAGGCGACTCCCTCATCGGTGCTCGTCTGTGCTCTGCTGACGATGACCTGCTGCTCGTCTCTGAGCGTGGCCAGGCCATCCGCTTTACGGCTTCCGACGACGCGCTGCGCCCGATGGGCCGCGCCACCGCCGGTGTCCAGGGCATGCGCTTCAAGGGCGACGACAAGCTGCTCAGCATGGTCGTGGTCGAGGAAGAGCACAACCTGCTGGTCGCCACGACCGGCGGCTTCGGCAAGAAGACCAAGCTCAGCGAGTACACCCCGCAGAACCGCGGCGGTATGGGCGTGCTGACGCTCAAGTACGACCCGAAGCGTGGACCGCTGATGGGTGCCCTGGTGGTCGACAACGACGACGAAATCTTCGCTGTCACCTCCGCCGGCGACATCATCCGCACCAACGTCAACGAGATTCGCGCCACCTCGCGTGCCACTAAGGGCGTGCGCCTGGTCAACCTCGCTGACGGCGTGGAACTGCTGGCTATCGACCGCAACGTCGAGGATGAGGGCGAAGAGACCGCTTCTAAGGTCTCTGAGGCCGGAACCTTGGACGTAGTCCCGAAGCGCACCGGCGCGACCAAGAGCACCGGTGCCGCTGAGTCCGGTGACTCGGAGGCGGAGAAGGAGTAAGCGTATGGCCGAAACTAACTTGGTAGTCGACAAGGTGAGCCCCTGGTCCGCCATGCGCATTACGGCGGCCACTGGTTTCATTGGCTTCCTCGTCTGGCTTGCCGCGGTTGGCCTGCTCTACCTCTTGCTCTCCGGGATGGGATTGCTCGCTCCGATTAGTGAAATGGTCGGCGGGGAGGATTCCATCAGCGCGGGTCTCGTCCTTGGCCTGGCGGCCGCTGTAGGAGCGCTGTGGTGGGTGCTGTCGATTGGGCTCATGGCCCTCGGCGCGGTCATCTACAACGCTTGCGGCGGTCTCGTCGGAGGTCTCAAGATTTCGCTTGCCGACGACGACTAGGCTGCCTAGCCTCCCGCTGGCCCCGGTGTCACCCCCGTTCGGTGGCCCCGGGGCCGCGTTGGTTCAGAGGTGTTTTCAGTGATCTGGTTATGGAGTAGCCGTAATGACTACTTAATGACTGCTTTTTAACTCAATATTTAGGCCTCTGACCAGGCGATTTGTGAAGTGTCATGGTTACGGGTTAAGTTATATCTCGTTCCACGGGGCCTATAGCTCAGGCGGTTAGAGCACTTCGCTGATAACGAAGGGGTCGGAGGTTCAAGTCCTCCTAGGCCCACTGCCGAACAAGGTATAATTGCTCGGTGTACGGGGCTTTAGCTCAATTGGTAGAGCACCTGCTTTGCAAGCAGGAGGTCAGGGGTTCGATTCCCCTAAGCTCCACAAGGAACAAAATCCCCCGGTCGTAAGGCCGGGGGATTTTTGCGTTTTGGGGATGTAGAAGGGGAGGGGGCAAGAAC
>NZ_PDGW01000004.1:0-61731 GCF_014335015.1 Corynebacterium sp. LK31
GACAAACATCTGGTAAAACAAAGAATCCCCAGCCCGTTTCCAGGCTGGGGATTAATTGTGGCCAGAAGCGGGATCGAACCGCTGACCTTCCACTTTTCAGGCGGACGCTCTACCGACTGAGCTATCTGGCCAGACTTGAAATTAATCAAGTGGCGACCCTGACGGGACTTGAACCCGCGACCTCCGCCGTGACAGGGCGGCGCGCTAACCAACTGCGCCACAGGGCCTTAAATGCTGTGCTCATCTTTCTGGATTACCAGCGCTGTGCACGAGTTGTTACTCTACAGAACAGCGTTGAACATAAGCAAATCGCCAGTTCATGGCGGATATTTTAAGTTGAAAACTGACATCCAGCCCCGGGTCTCGGGACAACCTAGACTGTGGCAAAAGCTCTCCCCACCAAACCCGGGTAAAGCCCCCCTCTCCCCCAGTGACACCGATGCGAGTTACTGACTACGTTTATGGCTGGCGGCGTTGGGGCGATGCAAGTTACTGACTACGTTTATGACAAAAATAGCCCGAAAAATGGCCTGAAAGTGTCATAAACTCATACAGTTTCACGTTTGCAGCCCGTAGTTTTTGGCTTCTCACCAGTCACCATCTTGAGAATCAGACACACTTTTTGTCCATTACCCACGCCGACGCCCAGCGCACCACTAACCAAAAGCAAAAAACGCCAGCTCCAACCGGAACTGGCGTTTAGAATTGCGACCCTGACGGGACTTGAACCCGCGACCTCCGCCGTGACAGGGCGGCGCGCTAACCAACTGCGCCACAGGGCCATCATGATTTTTAGTGGTACTCCCAACGGGATTCGAACCCGTGTTGCCGCCGTGAAAGGGCGGAGTCCTAGGCCTCTAGACGATGGGAGCCCGACTTAACGCTGCAAAGAGTTGGCCACTCAATGGCATATTCCGCGTACATCTGCAGTGTATGAACATTGCAATTGCGCGCGCTCTTAGCAACGTAAAGAACTATAGAGGATAAGTACCCTTTTCCCAAAATCTACGGTTGAACTGGAGTTTCTTACTATTTCCGCGGACGCTACTAGTACTCAGATAAACTCGCAACTATGGCAATTCCGGATTTCATTGTTCAGCTCCGCGAAAAAGTGGGCCACGCTCCGCTCTGGCTCCCCGGTGTCACGGCTATCGTCATTCGCGATGTTCCGCCGAATGCACCGATGTACGCCTTGCCCGAGGTCTTGCTGGTTCGTCGCTCCGATAATGGTGAATGGACCCCAGTCACCGGAATTATCGACCCGGACGAGCAGCCTCACGACGCCGCCGTGCGAGAGGTAAAGGAAGAAACGGGACTCGATGTCACAGTTGAGGCCCTGCTTGGCACTGGCGCCGTTGGCCCTATCGAACACCTCAACGGCGATGTTGCCTCATATCTGGATATCTCCATGCGCTGCAGTGTTGTTGGCGACGACGTCCCCTATGTCGCTGATGATGAATCCACTGATGTCGGATGGTTCCAGATCTCACAGATGCCACCGATGAAGCCACGCTTCCGCTTGATAGTCGCCGATGCAGTGGCGCAGCTCAAGCACCCGGCGGGCTTCAAGCCACGGATGGGCTACCACAAGCGGGAAAAATAGGTACCGCGGAGAGCAAATGCAGGCAAGATACGACAAAACCCCAGGCCGTTAATAACCTGGGGTTTTGCGTGCTTGTGGGCCCTGCGGGGCTCGAACCCGCGACCTGCGGATTAAAAGTCCGTAGCTCTACCAGCTGAGCTAAAGGCCCGCGCAACAAAATAGCCTAGCAATTACGCGCTTGTTTTTAATAATTGCCCTCCGCGAGTTTTGCCCTGCCCGCGTCGATAAGTTCACACCCCGGAACTTTTTACCCCTCCTGTCCGACTGAATTAATAAGCAGGAATACTGCGGGCACTTGATGCAGGCTTCGACAAATCCGACGAAGTACACGCATCGTTTATGTCTACTTTTTCAGTCGAGGAAACATGGATGTCGTCGATATATCTCGTTGGCAATTTGGCATAACCACCGTCTACCACTTCATTTTTGTCCCACTGACAATTGGTCTAGCTCCGCTCGTCGCGCTCATGCAGACACTGTGGGCCACGACGAAAAATGACCTTTGGTACCGAGCGACGCGGCTTTTCGGCACCATCTTCATTATTAACTTCGCCATGGGCGTAGCCACGGGTATCGTCCAGGAATTCCAGTTCGGTATGAACTGGTCGGAGTACTCCCGCATGATCGGTGATGTCTTCGGCGGCCCGCTGGCTCTTGAAGGCCTCATCGCATTCTTCCTGGAATCCACTTTCCTGGGACTGTGGATTTTCGGCTGGGGGCGTATTCCCACCTGGATGCACACGCTCTCGATTTGGATTGTCGCTATTGCGGTGAATATCTCGGCGTATTTCATCATCGTCGCCAATTCGTTCATGCAGCATCCTGTAGGCGCGGTCTACAACCCGGAAACCGGCCGCGCAGAGCTTACAGACTTTGGCGCACTGTTGACCAACTCCACTGCCTTGGCAGCTTTCCCGCATGCCGTGGCCAGCTCTTTCCTTACCGCCGGCACGCTCGTTGTCGGCGTCAGTGGCTGGTGGCTGGTTCAGAGCCGCCGCGGTGGCCAGAGCAATACTGTTCACGAACGGACGTTTCACAAGTCCATGAAGGTCGGGCTCTGGACAACTGTGCTCAGCTCGCTGGCGGTGTTTATCACCGGCGATATCCAGGCCAAGCTTATGTTCGAGCAGCAGCCGATGAAGATGGCATCGGCCGAGTCCCTGTGCCACACGCAGACAGATCCAATGTTCTCGATTCTGACCGTCGGTACGCACAACAATTGCGACTCGGTGCTGCATCTCATCGAGGTGCCATGGGTGCTGCCCTTCCTGGCCGAGGGCAAGTTCAGTGGCGTCACGCTCCAGGGCGTGCAGGACCTGCAAGAAAAAGCTGAGGCGGTCTTCGGCCCAGGCAATTACTCTCCGAATCTGTTCGTCACATACTGGTCTTTCCGCGCCATGATTGGGCTCATGGTCGGTTCTCTGGCTATCGCGTTTTTCGCTTGGCTATTTACTCGCAAGGGGCGCGTGCCGACGGGCAAGCGAGCCCGCATTTTCGCCGCTTGCAGTATCCTCGCGATTCCGTTCCCGTTCTTGGCCAGCAGCGCTGGCTGGATCTTTACGGAGATGGGCCGTCAGCCCTGGATTGTGCACCCGAACCCGGATCACGCGGGCGACCCGCGCACCGAGCTGATTCGCATGACCGTCGATATGGGTGTGTCCGACCACGCACCGGCCACGGTGATTATCACCCTGGTGGGCTTTACCCTGCTCTACCTGATTTTGGCAGTGGTGTGGTTCTGGTTGATTCGCCGCGCAGTTATTGCCGGACCTCCGACCGAATCCGCTGAGGCTATCAACGCCATCGGCAATGACCCCGAGCACGCTGGCCCGTCGTCACCAATCGCTACCAATCTGGGCGCGATCATCTCGTCTCCGGTTCGATTCAACAAGGTCCATGCCCAGTCCGCTGCCAGCCCCGACTCCGAAGTCTCCGCGACTGAGGACACAAAGTAGATAAGGATGTATCTCTGACATGTTCGGATTAGATCTTCCCGTTTTGTGGTTTGTCCTGATCGCGTTCCTGTTCGCCGGCTACTTCCTTCTCGAGGGCTTTGACTTCGGCGTCGGAATGCTGCTGCCGTTCGTTGGCCGCGATGAACCGCGTCGTAAAGCGATGCTCGGAACTATCGGGCCGGTATGGGACGGCAACGAAGTGTGGCTAATTACCGCTGGCGGCGCGCTCTTCGCGGCGTTTCCGGAATGGTATGCGTCTATGTTTTCCGGCTTCTACCTGCCGCTCTTCCTGATTCTGGTGGCGTTGATTGTCCGTATCGTCGGGCTGGAATGGCGCTTCAAAGTCAACGATGAGCACTGGCGCGCCTGGTGCGACCGCGCGATTATCTTCGGCTCCTGGCTGCCTCCAATTCTGTGGGGCGTAGCGGTCGCGAACCTGGTGCGCGGTGTCCCGCTGAATGCCGACAAGAACTTGGACTCCGGCTTTAGTACCCTGCTCGGGTTGCTGAACCCGTACGCTCTGGTCGGCGGGATTGCGTTTGCGGCTGTGTTCGCTCTTCACGCAGTTACGTTCCTGCGGCTGAAGACCGCCGGCAAGCTACGCGACGAGGTCGGCAACGCCGCTCGAATTCCAGCACTGTCGGCGCTGATTTTTGGCGGCGTGTTCCTCATCTGGACACAGTTGGGATACGGAAAGACCTGGCTGTGGGCTGTTGTCGTTATCGCCGTCGCGGGGCTGGTCATTGCCATCTCCGCAACCGTAGGCAACCGCGACGGCATCGCTTTTTCCGCAACCGCCGTCACCGTGACTGCCGTCACCACCGTTGTCTTCGGCGCCATGTACCCGTACCTGATGCCGACGACGCTTGCCGACGGCGTCTCCCTCGATATCTGGAATTCCGCCTCTAACCCTTACACGCTGAAAATCATGACCTGGACCGCGCTGGTGATTACCCCACTGGTGATTGCCTACCAGGCGTGGACATACTGGGTATTCCGCAAGCGGTTGATGGCTGAACGTAAGGTCTCGCAGTAGACCGTCCGTTGGAGGTTAGTTTCTAAAAAGTGGCACCTGTCGATCCGAAACTATTCAAGCTGTCGGCCCCAGCCTGGCGTTGGGTCATTTTCGCGGGCGCACTGACCGCCGCGAGCACAGGTGCCACAATCGCGTTGGGGCTGGCAATCGGCACTATTACGGCGCAGGTTCTGGGTGAGGCAACTCCTAATTGGACATTATTCGCGCTGATAGCCACGGCCGCTGTACTCGTTCGGGTGGCCTGCTCCTACGCGCTCGTGCGTTTCGGCCAATCTGCGGGTGCACGCGTGGCCACAGACCTGCGCAGCCGGGCACTGCGAGCCCTGGCTCTGCGCGATCCTCGCACTGTCGACACCGCGCACTGGCGCGCATTGCTTTCGGTCGGGCTCGATGGTGTGGCCGTCTACGTGGCGGAATTCCTCCCCGCACTGGTGGCCGCAGCGCTGGCTACCCCGATGGCACTGGTCGCAGTCGCATGGTTGGACCTCCCATCGGTTGCCATCGCGGTTGTCACGCTGCCACTCATTCCACTGTTCATGTGGCTGGTAGGTCGCCTCACTGAGGGCCGCACAGAACGCCGTCTGGCCGACATCGGCACGGTGCGTGGTCAGATTCTCGACCTGGTCATCGGCCTGCCAACGCTCAAAGCGCACAACATGGCCGACACCCCCAGCGAGGAAATCAAGCGCCTGTCGACCCGCCACCGGAAATCCACCATGGAGGTCCTGCGCATCGCTTTCCTATCCGCGTCGGTCCTGGAATTCCTCACCACCCTGTCAATCGCCCTCATCGCCGTCGGCATCGGTTTCCGACTTCTGGGAGGCCACATGACGCTGGCAACCGGCCTGGCAGTGCTCATCATCGCCCCAGAAATCTATGGCCCGGTGCGCCAGGTTGGCCAGAAATTCCACGCCGCCCAGGACGGTGTGGTCGCTGCCACCGAAGTCACGGAACTGTTAGACAAGGACGCTGGCCAGACTCCAAACTCCACAGACACCACCTCTGAAACTGTGGAAGAGGTGGCCGAAGGAACGTCGTCAAGCAGTGTCCACAGCGCCCCCACGGTCGTGTTCGAACGCCTTTCCGCGCCGGGGCGAGACGGCGTGCGGCCAAGTGAATTAAGCGCCATCGCGCAGCCAGGCACAGTGACGGTGCTGGCGGGGCCGAACGGCGTGGGCAAGACGACAGCGCTGCTTGCGGTCGCCGGCATCGTGCACGAGGGGTTGGAAGGCTCCGTAACTATTCGCGACGGCCAGCGCATTCTCCGTGACCAGGATCTGCTGCGGCGCATCGCGTGGCTGCCCCAGCGCCCAGTGTTGGACGCAGCGACGGTGGGAGACAATTCGCGGCGCTCGCTCGGGCAACGTCAGCGGGAGGCGCTTCGGCGCGAGCTTGCCGACGACACCCGCGACCTCGTCCTCCTCGATGAACCGACAGCTCACCTGGATACCGACAGTGCGCAGTCCGTGATTAGGCTCCTGCACGCACGTGCCCGGCGCGGAGCCACAGTGATTGCCACCAGCCATGATCCGCTGTTGATTGCGGCCGCCGACGGCGTGGTGGAGGTGCAGTCGCGATGACTACTCTGCAAGCGCTTCGTCGCCTGGTGAAACCCCGCGACCTGGTTTGGCCGGTGTTGGCGGGCACCATCACGCTGCTGTCCGCGCTGAGTCTGACCGTGGTGTCGGCGTGGCTGATTACGCGTTCTTGGCAGATGCCACCGCTGATGGACATCACCTTGGCGGTGACGTCTGTGCGCGCGCTGGGTATTTCGCGAGCTGCGTTTCGATACCTCGACCGGTTGGTCTCCCACGATGTGGCGTTGCGCACCGCCGAGCGCTCGCGCGTGAAGCTATGGGAGCATTTCGTGGCCGACCGTACGCTGGCGCTGCGTGAGCGTTCCGATATTGTCACAGCGCTTGGGGCGAATATTGACGCACTTGCCGATGCCGTCGTGCGATCAATAGTGCCCGCATTGGTGGCGCTGATGACCTCTCTCATCGCCGTCATTTTTGTGGCTCTACTCTCGCCTGCCGCTACGGTTCTCCTGGCGGTGGGACTGCTTCTGGCCGGCGGTGTTGCTCCTTACCTGACGTATCGCACCACTGCGCGCTCAAGTCAGCGTCGCGCGGCCGCGCTTCAGTCGCATGCCGCTGCCGTCGAAGCGCTGCTTTCCGACGCCGCCGGCCTGCGTATCCACGGCCAGTTGGATGAGGCAGTCTCTGCCGCGTCATCCTCCAGCAAAACGGTTGCGGCCATCGATGACGCCGCAGGTCGAGCAAATGCCCGCGCCTCCGCACTGAGCACCGCGGCTAGCGTGTTGACCGCTGTCCTGACCGTGGTCGTAGCGTCGTGGTTAGTGACGGATTCGGCCGGGGGCGCTGGAGGCGGTTTACTGCACTCCCCCGAGTGGCTGACAGTTCTGGTTCTGGTGCCGCTAGCTGCTTTTGAAGCGGTTGGTCCGCTGCCAGCTGCTGCGCAAACACTGGCGCAATCGAGGGAAGCCTTGCTGACGCTTGCGTCGAATGCGGGCGAATCAGAGGAAGCGGATGTCATGCGCTCGTCCCCAGCCCCCACAGCGCCAATTCACACGTCCACGCTCCCTCAGAACCACCTGGCAGTTCGGCCAACTCTGCAGGTTCAAGACTTGATCGTGGGCTACCCCGACGACAACAGCTCGAATACTGCGGAAGAGCCCGCTGCCCAGCCAGCTCAACTGCCGATGCAAAACTTCGAGGTCACCTTTGGCGACTACCGGGAAATCACGGCGCCGTCGGGAAGCGGAAAGACCACGCTGCTGAAAACAATCGCCGGACTAATCCCGCCGGTTGCGGGCACGGTGACCATCGCTGACGGAGACGGACGCGAGCTGTGGCGCAGTGCGGCAAGTGCCGGAGAACCCCACGAAAACACGGAGCAGTGCGACCTGGTGCGCTTCGTCGCCGAGGATGAGCACATCTTCGCCACGACGGTGCGGGACAACATCTCTATTGGTAACCCGCAGGTCAGCGACGATGACATTTACTCCGTGCTGGACGCCGTGGGCCTGCGCGATTGGGTCGATGCCGCACCCGACGGCCTGGACACGATTCTGGACAGCGGCGCGGACAGTCTCTCGGGTGGTCAGCGGCGCAGGCTCATTCTCACCCGTGCGCTTGTCAGCACAGCGCCAATCCTGCTTCTCGACGAACCCACCGAACACCTCGACGAAGAGTCGAACCACATCCTGGAAATTCTCCGCAATACCACCGACCTGCCCGGTGGGAGGGGTCGCCGAACGGTGATCGTCGTCAGGCATCCGCGGACGCAGCGCTAACCGGGGCGATCCGATCCGCCAGATAAAACAGATTCGAAAACGGCAGTTCAGCGTGACACAATACTGTACGTGTTAGATACCTCCTCGAGTCCGCTCAGCGCCGCCAAGCCCGCCGATGCCACGTCCGCGCACATGCACATCGGCCCCTTTGAGCTCGCTTCCCCCGTGGTACTCGCTCCGATGGCCGGTGTCACCAACGTGGCATTCCGCACGCTGTGCCGCGAGCAGGAGCTGCAGCGTACAGGCACGGTCTCGGGCCTCTATGTCTGCGAGATGGTCACCGCCCGCGCATTGGTCGAACGCAATGAAAAGACCATGCACATGACCACCTTCGCGCCCGACGAGAACCCCCGCAGCCTGCAGCTCTACACCACTGACCCGAAGTGGACCTACGAGGCCGCGAAGATGATCGTCGACGAAAACCTCGCCGACCACATCGACATGAACTTCGGTTGCCCGGTACCAAAGGTCACCCGCAAGGGCGGCGGCTCGGCGCTGCCATATAAGCGTCGCCTCTTCGGCAACATCGTCGCCGCAGCGGTCAAGGCCACGGAGGGCACGGACATCCCGGTGACCGTGAAGTTCCGCGTCGGCATCGATGACGAGCACCACACGCACCTCGACGCCGGCCGCATCGCCGCCGAGATGGGCGCCCAGGCTGTGGCTCTGCACGCCCGCACTGCAGCGCAGCGCTACTCCGGCCACGCTGACTGGTCACAGATCGCGCGGCTGAAGGAGCACATGGTCGACTCCGGCTTCAGCGATATCCCAGTGCTTGGCAACGGCGATATCTTCGCCTCCACCGATGCCCGCAAAATGCTCGACGAGACCGGCTGCGACGGTGTCGTCGTCGGTCGCGGCTGCCTTGGCCGCCCGTGGCTGTTCGCGCAGTTGTCCGCCGAGCTGCGTGGCGAAGAAGTGCCGCCGGCACCAACATTTGGTGAGGTCGCGGGGATTATCCGTCGTCACGCGGAACTGCTCGTGGAGCACGAGGGCGAGCGTAAGGGCTGCCGCGACCTGCGCAAGCACATTGCCTGGTACCTGCGGGGATACCCTGCCGGCAGTGAGGTGCGGAAGTCTCTTGCGCGCGTCGATTCGCTGGCAACGCTCGACGAGATTCTCGCACCGCTTTACGACGGCCCCAGCGCCCACGCCCGCCCGGAGGACGCCGACGGCGCCCGCGGCCGACAGGGGTCCCCTGCAAAGGTGGTCTTGCCGGAGGGCTGGCTGGACGACCCGGAGGACGACACCGTGCCCGAGGGCGCGGAGATTATGCACTCCGGTGGCTAAGCTTCGGTTCTGAGCGAGTGTTTACATAACTTTACGAGGGGTAATTGGGGGCTCCCCACTAACGCGCGACGTTGTTGAGGATTGCCTACTATGGAACGCATGCGCACTGTCTACCGAGAACAAATGGACAACTTGGCTCACAGCCTGATTGTGATGTGTGACCGAGTTGGCTCCATGCACAAGCTTGCGAACAAGGCCCTCTTCGAGGCTGATTTGGTCTCGGCTGAAACAGTTCTTTCCCAAATTGATTCTCTCGAGGACCTGCGCCAGGATGCGGAGCAGCGAGCCTTCGAGCTGTTGGCCCGCGAAGCTCCTGTGGCTGGTGATCTCCGACAGATTGTCAGTGGCCTCTACATTGTCGAGGACATCTCCCGCATGGGCGCGTTGAGTGTGCATATTGCCAACGTTGCCCGGCGTCGCCACCCGAACAAGGCACTGCCGGAGCCCGTGGAGGGGTTCTTCCGCGAGATGGCCTCTGTATCTGAGCAGATGACGCATGAAACCCGTCAGGTGCTCATCGACTACGACGTTGACCAGGCATTGGCCTTGGATAAGACCGATGACAGCATCGATGACATTCACCAGCACCTGTTTACGCTGACCAACGACGATAATTGGCCTCACTCCCCTGCGCAGACAGTGGATGTCACTCTGCTGAGCCGCTTCTACGAGCGTTACGCGGATCACGCTGTCGAGGTTGCCGCCCGGATTATTTACCTGGCCACCGGTTACAAGCGCGATGTCTACCTGGACAAGCTTGAGGACGAACGCGATCAGCGCAGCTTTAACCAACGCCTGCAGGCCTTGGAGCGTCACCTGCGGATGTAGGTCCGTGAAGCTGCAGGCTGTTGGGGGGCTGGGCGGGGCTGGGTGTTGGGCTGAGCTGTAGAGATGTTGGGGGCTGTTGAGCTGCGTCGATGGGCCAACTGGCACGGGGTTTTAAACCGAAGTGGAGCTGTTTTTAAGCCACACCAGGCTAAACACTGCCCCAGCCACAACACCGCCTCAAACCGAGAAACTGACTAGGTTTATGACACTTTACCGCCTGTAAACGCTATTCACCTGTCATAAACCTAGTCAGTAACTGTTTGTGCGATTACTTTTCGCGTTAGATGTCTGGAGAATGCCGATTCCTATATCGTGTCCATCCCCGCGGCCCAAGAGACAGCCGCTACTCAAGAGACAGCAACAAAAGACTTCTTTGACATTAAATCTGGGGTGACTGCCAGAACTCCCTGATCTGCCCCATCAATGGGCACAACGATTACCACGTTACCTGCGATTTCGCCGTTCTCATACACCGTCTCGAGGGTGTCAAACTCGTCAGGCACCACCGCCCAAAGCTCCGTTTCGTCCGTGGTTTGGCCACCTGCAGTTACATAATTAATACCAAGCCAGGAACTCTGCCCCTGAGGGTCATTCCCCTTGTACTTTGCAGTAACATGCACAAGTCCGTATACAAACCCCTCTGGAGCAGGGTCATTGAACTGATTTTCCGCCAGAACCTCATCGTTAGCGTTTAGATTTACGCTATCGATAGTAATGGCCCACTGCTCACTTTCGATGGTCGTTCCAATCGGCAACGGATTCTCCCGACTACTGCCCGCAGCACCAGAATCGGAAGAATCAGATTTGCTTCCATCCGGGCTAGAGGCAGTCGTATCCCGATTGAACGCATCATCCACGGCATTGCCTACCGAAGAAACAAATACAATTGGCGCAATGAGCAATCCCAACACAGAAAGAATCAGAGCGATAAGAGCTGGTTTTTTGGTAGTTGCGCGCTGAAACAGTCCGACGACCGATAAAATAAATGCAACCGGTAGCGCCACCCAACCAATAATCAAAGCCCCCGGGATACAACCGAGTAAACCAATAATCGCAACTACAAGTGCAATGTAACCGACAATTGGCTTCGGCGCTTTCTCTTCGGCGATTACTGGCCAAGATTGCTCACCCACAGGGGAAAACTGAGGATTGAACTGCGCGTTTTGCTGGTTATCCATAATTGAATAACTCCTATGTAAATATATTTACCCAGATCCCTCTACAGTTTTCCGGGGGACGCTCGATTGCGTCTTCGGAAGATTACCCCGCCCGATAACAAACAGACAATTCCGCCCCAAAACAAACATTATTTTCACCCCCGGCCCCACACCGAAACAAACAGCAATCTCATAAACTGCAACAACAATAAGAACCCCGTACCTCGCGTGAACACGCGTGAAGTACGGGGCTCTTATTGGCTTATTACGGCATACGCAAAGCGTTTAGCCGAAGCGACCGGAGATGTAGTCCTCGGTTTCCTTCTTGTCTGGATTCTCGAAGATCTTCTTGGTCGGGCCAACCTCAACCAGGCGACCCGGCTTACCGGTTGCCTCGAGGGAGAAGAATGCGGTCTGATCGGACACACGAGCTGCCTGCTGCATGTTGTGGGTCACGATGACGATGGTGAATTCTTCCTTCAGCTCATGAATCAGGTCCTCGATTGCCAGGGTGGAAATCGGGTCCAGTGCGGAACACGGCTCATCCATCAGCAGAACTTCCGGCTCAACTGCAATTGCACGTGCGATGCATAGACGCTGCTGCTGACCACCGGAGAGGCCGCCACCCGGCTTGTCCAGGCGGTCCTTGACCTCATCCCAGAGGTTGGCGCCGCGCAGGGACTTCTCGGCAACCTCCTGGAGATGAGCCTTGTTTTTAACACCGGCCAACTTCAGGCCAGCCACGACGTTGTCCTCGATGGACATGGTCGGGAACGGGTTCGGACGCTGGAACACCATACCGATGGTGTTACGAACGGAGACCGGATCGATCTTCGGGCCATAGATGTTTTCGCCGTCGAGAAGCACCTCGCCAGTGACGTAGGCACCCGGGATGACCTCGTGCATACGGTTCAGCGAACGGAGCACGGTGGACTTACCACAGCCGGACGGGCCAATGAATGCGGTAACGGAACGCGGCGGGACGTGCAGGTCGACGTTCTGCACAGCGTGGAAATCGCCGTAGTAGATGTTGACATCGTTAAGGTCTAGGCGCTTAGCCATGGTCTTTCAAAAACCTTCCTTGAAATAGCGGACGTTAGGCGCCCAGCATTAACTGCTCTTGACGGAGAACTTGGCGGATACGAAGCGCGCCAGGATATTGATGAGGGCAATGATGAGAACCAGCGTGAGCGCTGCGCCCCACATCTTGTCGAATGCCGCACCGGTATTACCGGCCTTGTACATGTCCAGCATGAACAGCGGCAGCGAGGACTGCGACTGGCCGAACGGGTTATAGGTGATGATTCGCGAGGTTGCAACCAGGATCAGCATCGGTGCGGACTCACCCATGACGCGGGCGACGGCCAGCATGACGCCGGTGACGATGCCCGACAGTGCGGTCGGGAGCACAATCTTCAAAATGGTCTTCCACTTCGGAACACCCAGAGCGTAAGAGGCTTCACGCAACTCGTGCGGAACGATGCGCAGCATTTCCTCGGTGTTGCGCACAACGATCGGCAGCATCAGCAGAACCAGCGCCAGCGAGACAGCGAAACCGGAACGGCTCATGCCGAACATGACCACCCACATCGAGTAGATGAACAGCGACGCGACGATCGACGGCACACCGGAGAGGATGTCGACCATGAAGGTGGTGACCTTGCCCAGACGGGAGTTACCTGCATACTCGACCAAGTAGATGGCGACGAAGATACCGAACGGCACGGTCATGAGAGTCGTGACCAGAGCCTGAACCAAGGTACCGACGATTGCGTGAGCAACACCACCGGCAGACGCACCAACAGTGACACCACGCTGGGAAGCAGTCCACCACTCACCACTCAGCAGTGACGGGGTGCCTCGGACGACAAGCTCGAAGAGAACCCACACCAGCGGGATCAGGGCAAGAGCCATGCAGCAGTAAATGAGGACCGTGGAGACGTTGTCTGCCACCTTGCGGGAACCCTTAATTTGGGTGAAAGCCGACTCCGTGGTGGGGACCATGTCTGCAGGGCCGTGAGGCGAAGAATCAGTAGTTGAACTAGCCATTGTTACTTCTCGTTTCTTTTCCTACGACCTTGCTACTTCTTCGCAATCATTCGGGCTGCGGAGTTGACCACGAAGGTCAGCAAGAACAGCACCAAACCTGCGGACATGTATGCGCCGGCCTTGAGGTTGTCATTGAACTCTGGTGCCGCATTAGCAATTGCGGTTGCGAAGGTGGTACCACCATCGAAAAGCGAGCCACGGAATGCCGAGGACGGGGAGATCACGAGGTAGAGAGCCATCGTCTCACCGAGAGCACGTCCCAGACCCAGCATCGAGCCGGAGATAAAGCCAGAACGACCGAATGGCAGAATAGCCAGCTTGACCATCTCCCAACGGGTCGCACCGAGAGCCAGCGATGCCTCAATGTGACCACGCGGGGTCTGAACAAAGACCTCACGGGTGGTAGCCGCGATAACCGGCAGAATCATAATTGCCAGCACAATGCCACCGGTGAAGAGGTTTCGACCGGTCTCGAATGCCGGCGAGTTTGGGTACAGGGCAAACATCGGGATAAAGCCCAGTGTCTTAGCCAACCACCCGTACAGACCAGCCAAGGCCGGACCGAGAGCCATAAAGCCCCACAGACCGTAAACAATCGACGGCACTGCGGCCAGCAAATCCACGAGGTAACCCAGCGGCTTGACCATCTTCTTTGGAGCATAGGCAGTCAGGAAGATAGCAATACCCAGCGCAACCGGCATAGCCAGAATCAGCGCCAGGATGGAAACCGCGACGGTCACCAGAAACATGTTCGGAATACCGAAGTACATGGCGGAGGTATCCGCCAGGTTCCATCGTTCGGTGTAGGTGAAGAAGTTCGCTTCGTTACGGGACATTGCCGGAACTGCGCGCAGG
The DNA here is from genome assembly GCF_014335015.1 of Corynebacterium sp. LK31. Classification (NCBI taxonomy): domain Bacteria; kingdom Bacillati; phylum Actinomycetota; class Actinomycetes; order Mycobacteriales; family Corynebacteriaceae; genus Corynebacterium; species Corynebacterium sp. LK31. Next base: position 14,090 of record NZ_PDGW01000004.1, read on the forward strand.
AGCAGGAACACTGCAATTGCGATGATGGCAGCAGTCACCAATGCGGAAGATCCTACCGCCAGAATCTTGAAGATTCGGTCACCAGGACGAACAACGCCGGACTGAATGGCTTGCTCTTCCGAGCTCTCGTCGCCGGAGGAATCCACCTGCGGTGCTGAGGACTGCAACAGACTGCTGTCTACAGCCTCCTGCTTCCCTTCAATGGGAGTCGAGGAACTCATGATCTCATTTCCTAAGTAGAAGTGATTTGTGCTTCAACGCACATGAAGACCGATTGGCCTCAGTACCCCTCTACGAGCGGTACCCAATCAACTGAGGTGTCGATATATAAAGCCAACCGGTCTACGTCAGGTTTTCGGCCTACAGCTCAGATCTGCGTGGCCGGCTGAAGTGATCCTCGCGCCAACCGGGTAACGACAGAGCCAACTCTGCTTTCACCCGCGTTGCGCGCAAAGAATTACTTGATAGCGTCAACCGCTGCGGACAGCTTGTCCTTGAACTCACCCTGAACCGGGATGTAACCCAGCTCTTCGAGCTCTGGGCCCTGGCCCTCTTCCAGAACAACCTTCAGGAAGTTCTTAACCAGGTCACGAGTCTGCTCGTCGTAACCAGCGGAGCAGACGATTTCGTAAGTGGTCAGAACCAGCGGGTAAGCGCCTTCCTCATCCATTGCGAACAGAGCGTCGGTGTCAACAACCATGTTGTGACCCTCAGTCTTGAACGTGACGGAATCCAGAGCCTTACCGACGGTGTCGTTGTTCAGCTCAACCGGGCCATGACCGAAGTCCATCTTGGCGATGCCCAGGTCCTTGTCCTCAGCGAAGCCAGCCTCGACGTAGGTGATAGCACCGTCGATGTTGGCGACCTCATTGACAACACCAGCCGAACCGTTAGCGCCCTGGCCAGTAGCAGTCGGGAAGGACTTGGAAGCCTCGTGCTTCCACTGCTCCGGAGCAGCTGCGCTCAGGAACTTCATGAAGTTATCAGTAGTACCGGACTCCTCAGAGCGGTAGACAACCTTGATGTCCTTCTCCGGAAGATCAACACCTTCGTTGACCTCAGCGATCTTCGGGTCGTTCCACTTGGTGATCTTGCCGTCGAAGATTTCAGCAACCAGAGCCGGGGTCAGAGCGACGTCAACACCCTCAAGGTTGTAGGCAACGGCAACCGGACCGATGACCATCGGCAGGTGCCATGCTTCGTTACCGTCGCAGCGCTTCTTAGCCTCTGCGACCTGGTCCTTGCCGTCCTTCTCCTTCAGCGGGGAGTCGGAGCCAGCGAAAGCAACGGTGCCGGCAATGAACTGAGTCTGACCGGAACCAGAGCCAGATGCGTTGTACGACAGGGTCGAGCCGGTCTCTTCAAACTTGGTGGCAAACAGATCCATGGCGCGCTGCTGCGAGGTAGCGCCCTCGCCCTGCAGCTCACCGGTGACGTCAGCCAGACCCTCAACGTTAGAAGCGCCTTCGCCGCCCTCTTCAGAGCAAGCAGCCAGGGTAAGGCTTGCAACAGCGGCCAGACCAATGACAGATGCCGCACGGTTCTTCTTCAGCACAGTAAATCCTCCGGGGTTTTACACAATGAGTGAAACAGTTCACGTGGAACCGCCACACTCCGGTCCACTGCGCTGAATCTATCTACCGATAGTAACCGGAACCTGTTCAGAACATTAACAATTGGTGAACGGCGCAAGTAATTCTTTATTTATCCTCATTTTCCCTGTAAGAGGCCCTAAAATGCGCCCCTGAAACACTGAGGATTGGGCAGCATCTACCCAAAATCACAAGGATAATTGCCCCTGCACCAGAGGAAAACCACCTAAAACTGAGATAAAGCTAAGCTCGCCCCCCCCCTAGCTCGCCTTCAATAACTCCCCCAATAAACCGAACCGTCGCATCTACGCGCCGTACATCACATCACGGCGGGCCACCTCAAAACCGACCGCACGGTACGTGCGCACTGCCGGCGCATTGTCGCCTTCGACATAGAGAATTACCTTTTCCGCTCCCCGGTTTCGGAGATAGGAAAGCCCAACGTTGGTCAGCCATCGTCCGAGACCACGTCCGCGTGCCTTCGAGCTCAGCCCAATCACATACACCTCACCAGTTGGCACAGACTCCTCAGCGTGCCACTTCGTCCAGTGGAAACCGCAGATCTCCTCCGCACTGTCGCGCGCCCCGGCCACATCCGCAGCAAAGAACACGCCCTCCGGGTCGAACCACTGCACGTTCCGAGCGCGATCGAGTTGTGGCTGCGACCAACCGCCCTGCTCCGGATGCCAGTCAAACGCCTCGTTATTCACAGCCAACCACGCCCGATCCACGGCCGCCTCACCCCACTTCGCGCGTGCCGCAGTCAGGGTTAGCGCTTCAACATCATCGCGCTTATCGACGGCCCCCGCAGCCTTCTCCAACGCTGAGCTCGAAATGGACATCTGCAACAGCTCGCGGATGACCTTGCGTCCCGTCAACTCTGCCAAACGACTGGCACCGGCGACATCACCGTGAGCCCAGACAGGCAGGCGCTCGCCGACCTCAGCATCGATGTGCGCAAGCAGCTTCGCCCCCACTCCTTGCTTACGAAACTCCGGGTCAACAACCATCTCCACAGCATCCGGCGCAACGGCGGCCAGGCCCAAGTAACGGTCGTTCTCAATAATCGCAAAGTGTCGATGCCCGAAAGATTCGTCGTCAAGCCCTCGGACGAAAGCCTCGCCGAACGCCTCCACGCCGTCGGCGGAGTGGGCGTGCTGCAGTAGCGTATCGGCGGCGGTGGTGTCTACGTCAAGCAGTTCGGTTACGTTCATACGCCCCACCCTATACACAGCAGCGAATTCAACACTTCCCCGATGTCGTCTGAGCCAAAAGCGATGGGGTACTAATAGAGTGTGTCCATTTCCCGACGACAGAAGAAGATCGGTGGCTCTATCCTCGCCGTTGCCGCGCTGGTGATTGCCACCGACATGGGCTTCGCCAGCCATGCGGAGTACAAGCTCTCCGAGCATATTCAGGAGACTGCTCAGCTGGAGATGACCCCATACGTCGCCATTGGTGGCAAGGCCTACTTGTCTTCCTTTGTTACGGGTAAGTGGAGCTCCGTAACCTCGCGTATCCGCGATGTCGAGGTGCCCGACTTCGGCTTGGTATCTCTGGAGTACGGAGCTTCCAACGTTAAGATCCCGGCATCGGCAGTGCTCAGCGGTAATTTCCCAGAATCGCCGACGAAGCAGTACTTCACTAAGCTCTCGCTCGACGGTGTCTCTCTGGGAAACAAGCTGGGACTGACCGATTTGAGCATCCAGAGCCTGAAGGACTCCTCCCCCACCGGCGGCTGGGAGACCGAGGCTATCTTCGAGGCCGCACCAGCCGGATGGCAGGGAAAAACTCAGGTCACGGCAAAGTTGCGCATTGTCAGCCGCGACGTGGTCATTACGCCGATGGAGATTATTTCTGCGCCCTCGTCCCCAACGGATTCTAAAAGCCACATCAAACCTGAGCTGTCTGAGGCTGATACGCAGCACATCATGGACACCTTCGCTCTGACGCTGCGGGATTCAGAGATACCGATGGGCATGCCGGCGACTCGCGTGTACGTGTCGGGCGGTTCTATCACCATCGAAGGCGAACAGATTCTGTGCACCGTGTCGCCAACAAACTTCATGCCGCCGACATCCCAGCAGGATGCCGAGGCGTCAGCTCAATCCACGGAGAAGCTGCCGGAGAAGAACTGTCGGGTGCGTCGCTAAGGCCGTCGTCAAGCATCGCCGTTAAGCGTCGGTGCAGCGTTAGCACCATGCGACAACAGCCCATACATGGCCACAAGAGCTTCAGCGGTAGAGTGTGAAGCATGACCGAGAAGAATGGCAGCAACCAGACAGACGCCGCTGCACAGGAGCCTGCAGCTGCGGAAGCCCCTCGCCTCGACGGCAACGAGGCCATCAACCGCGCGGCCGAACAGGCCAAGAGCACCGCTACGCGCAACATCACTGAGCTTGAGGGGCTCCCGATCCCCGACGAGACCGCTAACCTGCGCTTCGGCCCGAATATTCACGACGGCCTGCTGGCACTACTGCCGCTGGTCGGCGTGTGGCGCGGTGAGGGGCAGGCGAACACTGTCGTCGACGGCGAGTACAACTTCGGCCAGCAGCTCATCTTCAGCCACGATGGCGAGAACTACCTGAAGTATGAGTCGCGCATCTGGAAGCTGGACGAAGAAGGCAAGCCGACCGGCCCTGACCAGCGCGAAACAGGATTTTGGCGCATTAACAACGAGGACGAGATTGAGTTCATCTGCGTCCACTCCACCGGCGTCACTGAGATCTACTACGGCAAGCCGGTTTCCGAGCGTGCATGGGAACTGCAGGCAGCCTCCACAATGGTCACTGCTACCGGTCCTGCATCCCTTGGCCCGGGCAAGCGCCTCTACGGTCTGATGCCGAACAACGATCTCGGGTGGGTAGACGAGCGCCTGCGGGATGAGGAATTCGCTCCCCGCATGTCCGCGCAGCTCAAGCGCTACGCGGGCTAGGTTCTCCCCGCTTTACGACGGACGTTGTGTGGCCTTACTGCGGGGCTCTACTGCGTCAAGCCCCACCGTTTGGCGCCCTACTGCGTCGCCAGCGCCTCGTCACACAGGTCGCGGAATTCCTTTTCCGCGATTGCATCCGGCTGCCGGATGGGCTCACCATCGATGGACTTAACCACGACCGCGATACGCACCGAAGACACCAGCCATACCGCATCGGCGGTGAATAGGTCCCCGGGCACCAGGACCGTCGGGGTGACTTTCCAGCCGCAGTTGGCGGCTGTTTCAAACAGCGCTGCCTGAGTTGTGCCCGGCAGCACTCCTTCACCGGGGTTGGGAGTCAGCAGTTCATTGCCGCGCTGAACGATGATGGTCGATGTTGGGCCTTCCAAGAGCTTGCCCTCTGCGGACGTGAAGATGACATCGTCAAAACCCTTGGACTTGGCATAGCGCAAAGCGGCCACATTAGCTGCGTATGACAACGTTTTCGCGCCGATGAGCGCCCACGGTGCACGGGAGCCAAGGTCGAGCGAGAAACCGCGCTCTGCAAGCATGACCGATACCGGCTTCAGACGGTTTTCCGCCACCCTTTCCGCAGAGCTAGCCAAAACGTAGCCAGTCGGCTTTCCAGTGGACTCGCGACCACGCGAGTAAACCCACCGCAACGTCGCATCCCCCTCAATTGACCTATCGCGCAACTCCTGTAGTGCGACCTCGGTAGCCGCCCGCCACTGCTGCAGATCTGGGGCTGGCAAATCCAGCATTAGTGCTGACGATGCGAATCGCTTCTCATGCCGGTCGGTATTACAGGTATGACCACCCCTGACCAGGAGTGTTTCAAAAACTCCGTCGCCGCGAATAGCTCCGAGATCATCCGCGTAGAGGAATGGCTGTCCTGCCTCGACAGCAATCGGGCCGCCGTCTGCAAAGACGTCGATAAGCACTAGAGAAGAAAGCGAATCCGTCATACACACAAGCTTAATCCATGCTTAATTTGAGGATTTCTGGTTAACATGAGGGAGTGAGTGTTGAGTATGTAAGTCCTTTGATGTCTCACGTGGCTGGCGCCGCTGCCCTCGAACTGGGCGGACAGATGGAAGGTTTGGAGAAGGCCTCAGAGAACGCCCCAGACGGAAACTCAGCGAAAAACGTTGAGCAAACCGCAGGGCAAGCTAGCGTGGCATGGCACTACGGCCGTCCGCTGGTAGAGCAACGTCACCTGCAGGAGGACTGCGGAGTAGTAGATCGCTCGTACTACCGCGTTATTGAGGTCACTGGCGAGGATCGCCTGACTTACCTCAACACACTTTTTTCGCAGAAGGTCGACGAAGCCGCTCCTGGCACTGTCACTGAAGCACTGAACCTGGATGCAAACGGTCACGTTCTCCATCACATGACGTTGACTGTTTTGGACGATTCCGTGCTTATCGACGTGCCCCCTGCCGGCTTCGACTCCCTGTTGAAGTACCTGAACATGATGGTGTTCTGGTCCAAGGTGGAAATTGCTGAGGTAGAAAGGGCGATTATTTCCGTCATGGGGCCGAATGCCCCTGAGGTCCTGGTAGCCGCTGGTCTCGCATTCCCGCAGGTGGGTAAAGCTACGACTGTGGGACATTCCTACGTCCGGCACCTGCCGTGGCCACGCGGCGGGCGTGTGGATGTGCTCGTACGCCGACAGGATTTAGTCGGTGCTTGGGACGCGCTGGTGGCCGCTGGCGCCTCCCCAGTCGGCCTGATGGGCTGGGAGGCCGAACGCGTAGTCTCCTTGCGGCCAGAGCTGGGAATCGACGTAGACGAGAAGATGATTCCGCATGAGGCTCCGCGCTGGATCGCCTCTGAATTCGACACGGCTGCCGTGCACTTGGACAAGGGCTGCTATCGCGGCCAAGAGACGGTATCACGTGTCCACAATGTTGGTCGCTCCCCACGAGTTTTGGTGATGCTGCAGCTCGACGGCTCGGCCACCCTGCCGGAAACCGGCGATCCAGTGATGATGGGCAAGCGCGCCGTGGGCCGCGTGGGCACCGTCGTGCAACATGCCGATTACGGCCCGATTGCTTTGGCTCTGCTTAAACGCTCAGCTCAGGAGCGCGAGGGCCTTGTGGTGGGTGACTGCGCCGTGGCCGTCGACCCTTCCTCCATCGACCGCGTTGAGCAGCTGCCACCGGGTCGTGTGGCCATCAACCGCCTGCGTGGGAAATAAGTAACGGGAAATAGGTAAAGCCACCAGACAGAGTGGTGAAAAAATAACTTTTTCCATTCTTTTTCAGAAAGGTTATTCCCCCAGGTCACAGTACATATTGAGTTGCCTGAGCGCGAGGACACAACCCACTATGGGCCTCCCCGCGTAACCCCTTCGTCTAAAAATCGGCTATGGTGTCTTACAGGAATTAACGCAATAAGACATAAGTGGGTCGGCCGTATCCCCGTGCCGTCCCACGGATTACACAAGGGGGTCAGGCCATGGGTCGCGGCCGTGCGAAAGCAAAGCAGGCGAAGGTTGCCCGTCAGCTCAAGTACGATTCACCAGAAATGGACTTGGAGCGTCTGCAGCGGGAACTCGTCGGCAAGTCGAACGAGTCCGATCGAGACGACTATTACTCTGACTGGGAGGAATGGGCCTCAGGCGCTGGTCGCGACAGCTAGCGCAAGCTAACCGCTGTCGTATTTTCCGCAAAGCGTTTCTATTTCAATAAAACAAGCACCCGCCAACGATTCCGTTGGTGGGTGCTTGTTTTTGCTTAGTGACTGCGTTTATGTTCGGCCGATCATGCTCGGCCACGGCGGATCAATCCGAGTTACTGACTGCGTTTATGACAAAAACAGCCCGAAAAACGGCTCGGAAGTGTCATAAACTCATACAGTTTCACATTTGCAGCCCGTGGTTTTCTGGGATCTCCGTTGTGCAACCCGCATCCCGGCCGCCCGTCGCAGTAAACCGACGGCCGGCCGAACCTAGAAGCGCGGGTGGCTGCCGCGCAAAACAGCCCCGTCCTCGCCCGCCTCGCTCTTGCGGACAGTACCCAGCTCCCAAGCGTTGATGTGGCGGGCAGTCAACAGAGCCAGGGCACGATCGCGGTCCTCTGCGGAAACAATCGCAACCATGCCGACACCCATGTTGAAGGTCTTCTCCATCTCCTCGCGGGAGACGTTGCCGAGCTCAGCAATGGTCTTGAAAATCGGACCCGGGGTCCAAGTTGCGCGGCTCATGTCGGCGGTCAGGCCTTCCGGCATGATGCGAACCATGTTGCCAGCCAATCCACCACCGGTGACGTGGCAGAAAGTGCGGACCTCGGCCTCGTTCATGAGAGCCAGGCAGTCCTTCGCATAAATCTTGGTTGGCTCCAGCAGCTCCTCACCGAGGGTGCGCCCGAAGTCCTCGACATAACCGTCGAGCTCCAGACCGGCCTTCTCCAGGAGAACGTAGCGAGCCAGCGAGTAGCCATTGGAGTGAAGTCCAGAGGACTCCATGGCGATAATGACATCGCCCTCACGCACGCGGTCCGGGCCGAGAAGCTTGTCCTCTTCCACGACACCGACGCCGGTAGCTGAGACATCGTACTCACCCGGTTCCATCACACCCGGGTGCTCTGCAGTCTCGCCACCCAGGAGCGCGCAACCCGCCTGGACACAACCCTCGGCGATGCCGGAAACGATCTCGGCGACGTGCTCCGGCACGACCTTGCCAATTGCAATGTAGTCCTGCAGGAACAGCGGCTCGGCACCGCACACGACCAGATCATCGACGACCATGGCGACCAGGTCCAGGCCAATGGTGTCGTGCTTGCCGACGGCCTGCGCCACGGCCAACTTGGTCCCCACACCATCGGAGGATGCGGCCAGCAGCGGCTTTTCGTAGTTGCCCAGTGCAAACAGGCCGGCAAAACCACCGAGCCCGCCACGGACCTCTGGGCGAGTGGCCTTCTTGGCAATCGGGGCGAATAGTTCAACAGCGCGGTCGCCGGCTTCGATGTCGACACCGGCTGCAGCGTAGGAAGCACCAGAAACGTTCTCGGTCATTAGAGGCTCTCGCTTTAAACTTTCTCCCCCGGGCGGCGTTACTGCCGTATCCGGGAGTATTGGCGGACCAGGAACAAAGCAACGGCTGCACTCCACGGCACCGCTTGCGCTTCGTTCTCGGTTCAGTTCTCGTAGTTCATTCTAAGGAGGTTTCGAGGCTAATTGCTCGTTGCGGCTTTGGCAGCCTGGGCTGCCTGCATCCTCTCAACCGCTGCCGCATTCGGATTGCCCTCCGGCAGCCCCAGTGGGTATTTGCCATCGAAGCAGGCACAGCACACTTCGCTCTTTGCCTGTTCGGAAGCGGCGACCATGCCATCGATGGAGACAAATCCCAGGCTGTCGGCGCCAATCGCGGTTGCGATACCGGCGACGATGTCATTCTCATCTACGCCGTTGGCCAACAGCTCGCCCGGAGAGGCGAAGTCAATGCCGTAGAAGCACGGCCATTTCACCGGCGGCGCGGCGATGCGCACGTGCACTTCCTTTGCACCGGCCTCACGCAGCATGCGAATCAGGGCACGCTGAGTGTTGCCGCGGACGATGGAGTCATCGACCACGACCAAGCGCTTACCGGCGATAACTTCCTTCAGTGGGTTCAGCTTCAGTCGGATGCCCAGCTGACGAATCGTCTGCGAAGGCTGAATGAAGGTACGCCCCACGTAACCGTTTTTGGTCAGCCCCTGTCCAAACGGGATGCCCGATTCCTGGGCGTATCCAACAGCGGCCGGGGTACCGGATTCCGGCACCGACATCACCAGGTCACCGTCAGCCGGGAACTCACGTGCCAACTGGCGGCCCAGCTCAAGACGCACCGCGTTGACGGAGCGACCACGGATGTTGGAGTCCGGGCGCGCCAGGTAGACGTACTCAAAAATGCATCCAGCGTGGGTGGTCTCGGCAAAACGCTGCGAACGCACACCGGAAGCATCAATGGTCACCATCTCGCCTGGCTCGATCTCGCGGACGAACGATGCACCGACGATATCCAGCGCGCAAGTCTCGGATGCGACTACCCAACCACCGGACAGGCGCCCCAGGCACAGCGGGCGCACACCGTATGGGTCACGCGCGGCGTACAGCGTCTCGCCATCGGTGAAAGTAAGACAGAAAGCACCCTTCAAACGCGGCAGCAGTGCCATCGCGGCCGCTTCTACATTGGTGCTGCAGCCGTAATCTTCGGGGTGGTCAATCTTGCCGGTTTCGTCGGCAAGCAAAGTGGTCATGATTGCGGAGTCACTGGGCAGCTCGCCCTCTTCACGCAGCAGGCCCTTGTCGACCGCCTCATGGAACAGCGTGAGGTGGTTGGTCAGGTTGCCGTTGTGCCCCAGCGCGATGTCCGTGCCGTCGGAGGCCATCTGGAACATCGGCTGTGCATTCTCCCACGCAGGAGCACCAGCGGTGGTGTAGCGCGTGTGCCCCACCGCTACGTGCCCCTTCAGAGCGTCGAGCGTCTGCTCATCAAAAACCTGGGAAACAAGGCCCAGGTCCTTGAATACGAGAATTTGGTCGCCGTCGCCGACTGCGATACCGGCGGCTTCCTGGCCGCGATGCTGCAGGGCAAACAGGCCATAGTAGGTGAGTTTGGACACGTCTTCGCCAGGTGCCCAAACGCCAAAAACGCCACATTCTTCGCGCGGGGATGTCTCCCCCAAATCGTCGTATGGCGAAATTGGCAAAAGTTTGGTCTTTGGTGCACCTGAAATGTTGGTATCGGCCACGACATTCACACTAATAGCCCCACCCGCCTGGGCACCAATTCAGCATCCCCCCACGGGCTTTAAGAAATGCGCGCCACCGGCAGATGATTCCCAATTTCCGCCGCGCGCGTTCCCGACATATCGATGTGCGCCTGCACCTGCTCTAACGTGATCATTCCGCACGCGAGTCCCAGCCAAATCTCCGGCGACATCTCCACGACATTGGGCGGCGTACCGCGCGTGTGCCTGGGGCCCTCAATGCACTGGACCGCGACGAAGGGCGGCACGCGCACCTCGACGCTATGCCCCGGAGCCTCTTGGGCGAGCATCCGCACGGACAGACGTACCGCTTTGGCAAGGCTCGCACGGCTTAACGACGACCCCTGCGCCCCATCCGGCCCGATGAAGGAGGCAGCCTCTTGGTCAGATAGCAATTCGCGGCCGAGAAGCCGTTGCGCCGCCCAGGGTGCGGCGGTGGAAAGAGCGCTGCGAACGTCGAAAGGCGAGATTTTGGATACCATAACCTCATCCTAGAGTTATGCTTTCATATATGGATACGCAGTCAACTGAAAAAGCTGAACAGGTGCATGCTCCAGCGTCACCATCTCTTGTACTCCGTTTTATGGCATCGCCGACCGATGTCATTATGGCCGGAACCAATTCTGTCCACGGCGGCCGTGTGTTGCAGTGGATTGACAAGGCCGCTTACGCCTGCGCGACCGGCTGGTCGGGACGCTACTGCGTGACTGCGTACTTCGGTCACATTCACTTCACTCGCCCGATTCCCAGCGGCCACATTGTCGAGGTGCGCTCCAAGATTGCGCATACCGGTCGCAGTTCCATGCACATCGTCAACGAAGTGCTCTCAGCTGATCCGCGCGAGGGCAAGTTCACCCGCGCAGCTGACTGCCTGGTGATCTTCGTGGCCATGGATGAAAATGGTAAGTCGACACCGGTTCCGAAGTGGGTGCCGCAAACGGAGGAAGAAGAGCGTGTTGAAAAGGCCGCTCTTTCCCGTTTTGAGCTCCGCCGCGACATCGAGGCCAGCATGCGCGCGCAGACCTATTCCGCGGACTCTTCCGCACCCGAGCTGACCACACGTTTCCTGGCAAAGCCAACCGATGTTAACTGGGGCGGAAACGTCCACGGCGGTACCGCCATGGAGTGGATTGATGAGGCTGCGACGGCAGTTACCACCAACTGGGCAGGGCGCCAGACCATTTCTGTCTACGCAGGTGGTATTCGCTTCTACAACCCAATCCACATTGGCGACCTGGTTGAGGTGCGCGCACGCATCCTGCGCACCGGCACGACCTCGATGCACCTGTCGGTGCAGGTCTACTGCTGTGAGCCCCGCAAGGGTGTCGGTGGACTGCGCAAGGCACTGCACTCGACCATGACGTATGTCGCCATTGATGACGATTTCAACCCGCAGCCCGTACCGCACTTCCAGCCGACGACGGATGAGGACAAGCGCCTGCACGCTCACGATCTGTCACTGAAGGCGTTGCGTGACAAGTACAGCCCACTGCCGCTGATTGAGCGCGAACAGGACTAAGCCGCCTGGCTACCCGGCTTCCTGTTTTTCCACCAGATGGATAGGAACATCCAGCCAATCAGCGCGAAGGTGATGTAGGTGACGTACCGGTCAATCGTCTGCAGGGAGCCCTGGATGCTTGGGCCAAACTTCAGGCCCAAGTACAGGTAGAAGCACTTGAGCATCGCGGCACAGAGGAAGAGGTACACGCCTACTACCCAGCCGCGCACCTTCGCAATACCACCGATGGCCACGACAATCGTGGCCGGAATCGGCGAGAATGGCACAAACGATGCCAGCACACTCAGCCCGATGCGTTCATAGATGAAGTTCTCCATCTTCTTAAACCATCGCGGTGGGTGTCCGCCGAAACTCATCGTGATGAATTCCGTGCCCCACTTCTTGCCCATCCAGTAGAAGAACGGCATGAACTTGATTGTCGAAAGCGCCGCAATCACTACAACAGCGAAGAGGAGGAGCGGCCGGTCCTCGTTTTCCGACGCGAGAATCAGCACCGACAGATTCGATCCTGTCAGCCATGTGTGCAAGAACGTGTACTTGAGCAGCAAGACCGCACGGAACGGGATGATTGCAAAGCCGTACACGGCAACCAGCATCAGCGATGCATAGAGAAGCTTGTCTATTTTGTCCGGCTCACGCAGGAAGCTCGGCAGATCCTCACGAGGGTCGTGCTCGGCCTCGTTACGCATGTCGGGTGAAGTCATGAACCACAGTTTAACTGCACGCCCTCTTCCGCAGCAGGAGCCGCAGACTAGGCCATTACGTACGGCTCAGACGCACTCGCCAAGGACGACCGCAGCGCCGCCTACTATCCTGGGAAGATATGACCACCGATTCACCCGCGCCTGTACCCGCACAGCAGCCTCACGCAGCACGGTCTGAGTCTTCCTCACCATCGCTTGACGACGGCCAGGAGAACGCATCCTCACCGAGCATGCTGCAACGTGTTCGCGCCGCTATCCCGCCTGTGTCCATCCTGGTACTGACGGCGGTATTCCTCTTCGCCGGGTGGTTCACGCTCTTCGGTCCTATCAATGTTCTAGCGTGGCGTGGTGGCACGTTCCCCCGCACCGAGGCAGACCGCCCTTACTATCAGCAGGCTCTGAAGGATGTTGCGCGCTATCAGTACGAGGAGCAGCCCTCCCCTGAGGTTTACTTCGGCCTGGCGTGTGGCGCTACTGATGACGACATCCGCAGCGTTATCCCCAAGGTCGGCGAGCACCCGAATTCAGACGCAGACCCAACTGCTGATGCAGATGCCGTCGCCGCCGCTGCTGCCACCAGGCCGGGTTCTGCACCTGCGGCTGCGAACGAGACTTCGAAACTGAATCCAAACCTTGACGCATTCGGCAACACGGTCGACTGCTCCGGTTCCTGGACTGCGCCATTCTTGTCATTGCTGCTCGCGTCCGCGGGTGTTCCGGTCTTTGATACGCCCGAGGATTCGGCTGCCGCAACCGAGAACCCATGGCTGGTTACGGATGTCGAACAGCTCATGGATGCCTACAAGACACATGATGCTTTCGTCACCGACAAGGACTTCTCTCCTCAGGTGGGTGACATCATTTTCTACCGCTACCCCGCAGGCATTGGGGTGCACGCCAACATGGTTGTCGCGGTTCAGGGTGACTGGGTCACCATCGGTGGCGATGAGCTTGGCAAGGTCGGTCTAGCTAGCATGACCCTGCGCAACCGAGGTGGCATCGTGGGCTACGGTGCCACGGGCTACTTCGAGCGGGCACCGCTGGACGCCACCAAATAGCCAAGTTTAAATAGGCAAGTTTTCCTCGATGAGGTCGCGCAGAGCGTCGTCGTCAGGCGAGACCTTGGAGCGGAAACGGCCGATGACCTCACCCTCGGGCGAGACAACGAACTTTTCGAAGTTCCACTTCACATCCCCAGCCTCGCCGTCGGCGTCCGGGGTTTCCTTCAACAGCTTGTACAGTGGGTGCGCGCCATCGCCGTTGACCTTCGTCTTTTGGAAGAGCGGGAAGGTAACGCCGAATTCGCGCTGGCAGAACTGCTTGATTTCCTCGGCGTTGCCGGGCTCTTGCCCACCGAACTGATTGCAGGGGAAGCCGAGAACGAAGAAGCCACGGGGTGCGAATTCGTCGAAAAGTCCTTGCAGATCGTCGTACTGATCCGTGAAACCGCACTCCGAGGCGGTGTTGACGATAAGCAGAACGTGGCCTGCCCAGTCATTCATCGTTGCTTCGTTGCCGTCGATGGTGGTCACTGGGATGTCGAAGAGATTGCTCATAAACCCCACACTAGGGCAGTCCCCCGATAGCCGTCAGAGGTAGCGACTAGCCGACCTGCTCCATACCTTCAAAGAGCTCGCGGCCCAGCGGCACCGAAGAGTGGTTGACCGGCTGCGCACCCCCATCGACCGCCTGGTCAATGATGCCGACAACATCCTGGCGCAGCTTGTGCTCCCGCAGTTTCGAAGCGTTGACGGAGATGCGCACCGCGCGGCCCTTCTCCAGCGAGCGCTGCACCGAGGAGCGCACCGCACGGCGCCACCAACCGGCGCCGCCAAAGCCCTCGCCGATAGCCAGCACGCGAGTCGGATCAACAGCACCAGTGGTCAGGTCGCGGACACCATTTCGGTCCGCTGCCACACGGAAGCCCAGCTCCGGCAGCACGTTCATGGTCTCTGGCGACATGGTCCACTTCGGCGGTGCAAAGACGTCCGTCTCAAAACCCATCGCACGCATCTGGCGCGTTGCGGCAGTCAGGCGCAAACGCGCTTCATGTTCGCTTAACGACGCAAATTCCGCGCCCCGGCCTCGAACTGACTGATCGAACCCCGCGAGAATAATCTCGATGCCGTCATCACTACGACGGCGGAGCCAATCCAGCACCGCCGGAGCTTCCCGCAACGACCAGTTTTTACCCGCATGCGGCGCTACCAGCAGAGACGGTGTAATACCACGCTGTTCCATCGCTGCCACGAAACGAGCGACGTCGAGCAACGTGCCATCGCGCAAACCCGACACCGACACCAAAAGCGGCGAACCGAACTCACCACCGTCAACAGTTACGAGCTCTTTGCCCGCTGGACGAATGACCTGGTCGGTCGTCCGAATCTGTTCTTGCACCCCACTGCCTGCCATGGATTCAACAAAAACAGGCGTATGTAAATTTTTGGTAACGGAGAGGACAAGGCTTGGAGAATACTCAGAGGCCTTTCAAATAAGAGTTCAGATAAGCGCCATGCAGGGCATCAATGTGCGTCTGCAGCGCGGATTATCCCCAATGCACGACCTCATCGAGCGCCAGTCCCTTGCGCCAACCGAACTTCTCCAAGTCACGCTCCTCGGCCAGGTGCGTTACTGGACCAATGCACAGCCAGGCCACCGGGCGCACGGGTGCCTCGACACCGACAAAGTCAGCCAGGAAATCCTCATGGTAGAAACTGACCCAGCCGACGCCGAGCCCCTCTGCCGTAGCAGCCAGCCACAGATTCTGAATAGCCAGCGCGACTGACATGAGGCCGGTGTCATCGACGGTGTCGCGGCCGAGAATGTTCTTGCCGCCACGGGTCGGGTCATAGGTGACGACGATGCCCGTTCCCGAGTCCACAATTCCTTCAATCTGAATCGGATTGAAGGTCTCACGCCGCTCGCCTTCGAGCTTGGCCGCGAATTCAGCGCGGCGTCCGGCTACGTGGTCGGCAAACTGCCGCAGGCGGTCCGGGCTCTGAATGATATGAAAGTCCCATGGTTGGGACAGCCCCACCGATGGGGCGGCGTGGGCCGCTGCCAACACGCGCATCAATCGCTCCCTGTCCACCACTTCTCCGGCGAATTCGCGGCGCACATCCCGCCGCCGAAAAAGGGTGTGGTAGACGGCCAACTGATCGTCGGAAAGCGAATCGGTGTCAAAACCCTGCGCTGCCAGCAGCGTGCGCATATCCATGCCGTTACTCCACCGCACCAGCAGTGTGGACAATCCAGGCGTACTCGAAGGCAGTCTGACGCCAACGTTCGTAACGACCGGAAACACCACCATGACCAGCGGACATCTCGGTCTTGAGCAGGAACTGCCCCGGCTGACCTCCGACAACCTCGCGCAGCTTGGCAATCCACTTTGCCGGCTCCACATAGAGCACGCGAGTGTCGTTCAAACTAGTAATCGCGAGAATCTTCGGGTACTTCGCATCGGCCGAGATGTTCTCGTACGGCGCGTAGGAGGCCATGTAGTCGTAGACCTCCGGGTCGTGGTAGGGATCGCCCCACTCATCCCACTCCACCACGGTCAGCGGCAGCTCTGGCATCAGCATGGATGTCAGGCAGTCGACAAACGGGACCACGGCCTGAATGCCCGCGAACCTATCGCCAGCAATGTTCGCGACCACGCCCATCAGCATGCCGCCCGCCGAACCGCCGAGTGCTACCAGCTGCTCGCGTGTGGTCCACCCAGAATCCAGCAGGTAGTCAGCGACGGCGACGAAGTCAGTGAATGTGTTCTTCTTCGTGGTTGCGCGACCGTTCTCCCACCAGCCACGGCCCATCTCGCCACCACCGCGGACGTGTGCAATGACAAAGATCATCCCACGATCCAGCAGCGACAGTCGCGCGATGGAAAAGCCCGGATCCATCGAGGCTTCATAGGAACCGTAGCCGTAGAGCAGCGTCGGATTCGGCTTGCTCAGGTCCAGGTCCGCGCGGTGGATAATCGATACCGGAATCTGGGCGCCATCGCTTGCAGTCACCCATTCACGCTTGGCGACGTAATCACCGCGATTAAACTCCCCGCGAATCTTCTGCTCCTTGAGCAGCACCCGCTTGCCCGAGGCAATATCAATCTGCCAAAGCTGCGACGGCGTGGTGAAGGAGCCGTAAGCGTAGCGCAACACCGGGGTGTCCCATTCAGCATTGCCGGTAGTGCCTGCAGAGTAGAGCTCTTCGTCGAAGTCGAGCTCGACGAAGTTCACAGCGGACGCTGGCACTGGAGCAGCAGCATGGCTTGTATCAGAGGCATCACCAGCGGAGCCAGCACCATCCTCATCCTGACCCAATACCGCCAGCGCCACACGGCCAATACCGCCACGACGGTAACCAAACGCGATGTGCCCAGCGAAGCAGTCGACGCCCTCAACGCGGACGTCATCGCGGTGCGGAACCAGCTCAGTGAGATCCGAAATGCTGTCGAAAGACCCCGCCGGCACCATGGCCAGTGCGAAGTTCGAACCAGTCATATTGTGTGTAATCAGCCACATATCCCGGCCGCTAATGACGGCGTGATCGATGTCGTATTCAACACCGGCCTCACGCGGGCGCACGCAGGTGAACTCACCGGTCGGGTCACTGGCGTCCAGGTACCAAACCTCGGAAGTAATCTTCGAGGAGCTCTCAATAATCAGGTACTTTTCGCTGCGTACCGTGCCGACTCCAACCCAGTAGGCCTCATCGGGCTCATGGAAGACACAGACATCATCCTCGGTGGAGGTGCCCACGCGGTGACGCCACACGGAATCCGGCCGCCAGGCTTCGTCGACCTTCTGGTAGAAGATCCACTCGGAGCCGACCCAGGTAGCACCTGCGGCGATGCCCGCAATTTCGTCATCAAGCAGTTCACCCGTGCGCAGATCCTTTACGCGCAGCGTGTAGCGTTCGTCGCCTGTGACGTCGGTGGAATAGGCCAGCAGATTGCCGTCCGCGGAGACGCTCGCTGCGCCGAGGGCGAAGAAATCATGGCCTTCGGCCAGCTCGTTGGCATCCAGGATGACCTGTTCTCCTGGTGCTGGGGCATCGTCGGCGATGGTCGGCGGCGTCCACGCGGCAAGACCGTCACCGGCCTCCGCACGCACGCGACAGCTCATCCCGTAGGACTTGCCCTCCTGCGTGCGCGAGTAGTACCACCAGCCGTTAAGGCGAGTTGGGACCGACATGTCGGTCTCCTGCACGCGCGACTTGATCTCCTTAAAAATCGCGTCCGCGGTGCCGTCAAGATCGGAGGTAAAAGCCTCCGTATAGGCATTTTCAGCCTCTAGGTAGTCGATAACCTCGGAGTTTTCCTTATCGCGGAGCCACTCGAAGTTATCGGTGAAGTCCCTTCCGTGGAAGGACCGAGTCACCGGCTTCCGTTGTGCACGGGGTGCGGGCAAATCCTTTTTTGCAGGCTTGCCGACGGATGCCGAGTCCAAGGTCACTTCGCTCACGCAGGTTCTCCAATCCAGTCCGAGAAGCGGCGGCCCGACAGTCGTTCGTAGGCCTCGACGTACCGCTCGCGAGTTGCTTCCACAACACTACCCGGCAGCGCCGGCGGCGGAGTGCCCTCGTCCTTCTTCCAGCCGGACTTGGAGCAGGTCAGCCAGTTTCGGACGTACTGCTTGTCGAAGCTCGGGTTAACCGAACCCTCCTGGTAGGAGTCGGCTGGCCAGTAGCGGGAGGAGTCCGGGGTGAGAACCTCGTCGGCCAGCACCAGGTTGCCGTCGGAGTCGAGGCCGAACTCAAACTTGGTGTCGGCCAGGATGATGCCGCGCTTAGCAGCCAGTTCAGCAGCCTGGGAGTAGATGCGCAGGGTGGCATCGCGAAGCTCTTCGGCGCGCTTCTGCCCCAGGGACTCCACAACGGCGTCGAAGGAGACATTCTCGTCGTGCTCGCCCAGCTCAGCCTTGGTGGCCGGGGTAAAAATCGGTTCTGGCAACTTGGAGCCCTCGACGAGGCCCTCTGGCAGCTCAATGCCACAGACAGTGCCGTTTTCCTTGTACTCGACCAGGCCAGAGCCTGTCAGGTAGCCACGTGCGACGCACTCGAATGGCAGCATGTCCAGCTTCTTGCACACCAGCGCACGACCTAGGCACTCCTCCGGAATGCGCTCATCGTCAGCCGGGCCAGCCATGTGGTTCGGGAAGTCAATCTCATCGAAGAAGAACACGCTCATCGCGGTGAGCACTCGACCCTTGTCAGGAATCGGGGTCTCCAGAATGTGGTCGAAGGCAGAAATACGGTCACTGACCACAAGCAGCAGAGTCTCAGGGTCAATCTCGTAGATTTCCCGGACCTTGCCCGCGGAAAGATGGTTATACGAGGAAAGTTCAGGTCGCATGGCGATAAAGTCTAAACCCCTATACGCCTTTGCACTCTATTGATACCTCCGGCCGCCACCCCAACTAGTGGGGATTGACGCAATTACCGTCGTCAAGCGGGAAAACTTTTGAGATTCCGGAGTGCTGCCCATCGAATTTTTCACAGGTGGACGACGGTGTTTGCCCCTCACCTCCCCCGCTCGGTAGATGACTGGACAAAAATATTTCTAAAAACGTGACAGAAAACACCGATACCAGTATTGTCTAAATTTAGTAATTCACGTCACACTTCAAGGATTTTGAAGGGAACAATCACATGGCAGCTCAGGCCAACAATAACTCTCTGCGCCGCGCAGTCGTCGTCGGTGGTAACCGCATTCCGTTCGCTCGTTCTAACAAGGAATACGCTAACGAGTCGAACCAGGACATGCTGACCGCCGCAATCGACGGTCTCGTCGCTCGCTTCGGTATCGGCGGCGAGCGCCTCGGCGCAGTCTCCGCCGGCGCTGTACTGAAGCACTCCCGTGACTTTAACCTCACCCGTGAGTGTGTCCTCGGCTCCGCACTGGCGCCGGACACCCCGGCTTTCGACATTCAGATGGCATGTGCCACCGGCATGGAAGCCCTCAACTCTGTCTCCAACATGATCAAGCTGGGCCAGATTGACTCCGCCATCGCCGGCGGCGTGGACACCACCTCCGACGCTCCGATTGCTGTCAACGACCGTCTGCGCAAGATCCTGCTGGAGGCCAGCCGCCAGAAGTCCACTCTGGACATGGCAAAGGTCTTCCTGAAGGCTCGTCCGTCCGACCTGGCTCCAGACACTCCGTCGACCGGCGAGCCACGCACTGGCCTGTCCATGGGTGAGCACCAGGCAATCACCACCGCCAAGTGGGGCGTTACCCGCGCCGAGCAGGACGAGCTCGCCGCCGCTTCCCACCAGAACATGGCAAACGCTTACGACGAGGGCTTCTTCACTGACCTCGTCACCCCGTACAAGGGCGTTTCCCGCGACACCAACATGCGCCCGGACTCCACCCCGGAGAAGCTGGCCAAGCTCAAGCCAGTCTTCGGCCGCGGTCTGGAAGCAGAGCCGACCATGACCGCCGGTAACTCCACTCCGCTTACCGACGGCGCCTCCGCCGTCCTCGTCTCCACCCCGGAGTGGGCCGCTGAGCGCGGTCTGCCGGTGCTTGCCGACGTCGTCGATTCCGAGGCAGCCGCAGTCGACTTCGTCCACGGCGACGAGGGCCTGCTGATGGCTCCGGCTTACGCCACCCCGCGCCTGCTGGCCCGCAACGGCTGGACCTTCGACGACTTCGATTTCTTCGAGATCCACGAGGCCTTCGCCGGCACTGTCCTGTCCACCATGAAGGCATGGGAGGACGAGGAGTTCTGCCGCACCAAGCTTGGACTGGAAGGCCCGCTGGGCTCCATCCCGCGCGAGAAGCTCAACGTCAAGGGCTCTTCCCTGGCAGCCGGCCACCCATTCGCCGCTACCGGCGGCCGCATTGTGGCAGCCCTCGCCAAGATGCTGCGTCAGAAGGCAGACGAGACCGGCAAGACCACTCGCGGCCTGATCTCCGTTTGTGCTGCGGGCGGCCAGGGTGTTGTCGCAGTTCTCGAGGCTCGCGTCTAAAAGCGCACCACCGATAAAGACACTTTTACTTTCAAGGAGAATTTTCCATGACCGATAAGTACCAGGAACTCGTCAACGGTGGTCCGCTCACTGGACTGGCTAAGGCCGCTGGCCTGCCGCAGCCACCGTTCCTGCGCCGCCACAAGCCGGGCGGTCCGCTGCTGAACAACGACAAGGTGCTCGTCACCGGCGAGGGTGCAGATGCAGACGCAGTTGCAGCTCAGCTGGCTGAGTGGGGTCTGCAGGTCCGTCGTGGCAACGCCGCTGACGACAAGATTGGTGCCATTGTCCTCGTCGCCACTGAGGCCAAGCGTCCGGCAGAGCTGCAGGGCCCAGTGCTCGCTGCTGCAAAGCACATGCGCAAGCTGGACAAGGGTGGTCGCATCGTCACCGTCTCCCGCGCCAAGGATGCTCACCACAACGCAACCCCGGCCGAGATCGCTGAGAACGCTGTCGCCGGTGGTATCGAGGGCCTGATTCGCTCCCTCGGCCACGAGGTTCGTGGCGGCTCCACCGCCAACGGCATCCTCGTTGCTCCGGGGGTCTCGGTCACCGCGCCATCCGTGATTTCCTCCCTGCACTTCTTCCTCTCCGGCCGCTCGGCCTTCATCGACGGCCAGTTCCTCCGCGTCACCTCCGACGCGGGCGAGATCCCGTCCGACTGGGATAAGCCGCTGGCTGGCAAGGTTGCCGCTGTCACCGGTTCCGCCCGTGGTATCGGTGCCGCTATCGCTCGCCAGCTCAAGGCTGACGGCGCAGAGGTCATCGTCATCGACGTTCCACAGGCGGGCGAGGCTCTGTCCAAGGTTGCCAACGAGCTCGGTGGCCTGGCTCTGCAGCAGGACATCACTGCCGACGACGCCGGCAACGCCATTGCCGATGCCGCTGTGGCCCGCTACGGTCGCCTGGACATCGTCATCCACAACGCAGGCATCACCCGCGACAAGATGTTCGCCAACATGGACGACGCCAAGTGGGGCTCGGTCATCGCCGTCAACATCGAGTCTCAGCTGAAGATGAACGAGCAGCTGCTGAACCACAAGGCCTTCGAGAAGGCTCCGCGTATTGCCACCATGGCTTCCACCTCCGGTATCGCAGGTAACCGCGGCCAGACCAACTACGCCACCTCCAAGGCCGGCGTTATCGCAATGGTCGAGGCTTACGCTGAGGAGTTTGCTAAGCGCGGCGGCAACATCAACGCTGTTGCTCCGGGCTTCATCGAGACCGACATGACCGCTGCTATTCCGTTCGTCAACCGCCAGGTTGCTCGACGCGTGAACTCGCTGCAGCAGGGTGGCCAGCCGGGCGATGTCGCCCAGGCAATCGCCTTCCTGGTCTCCGACCGCGCTCTCGGCGTCAATGGTCACGTCCTGCGCGTCTGCGGTCAGAACATCGTCGGCGCCTAAGCGAAGTCGCGGCTTCCGCATAGGCTCCCGATAAGGAGGAAAGAGGAAAACTTATGGCTAAGACCCTGGATGCCATTCCCAATCTGGTTCCGCTCTACGCCAAGGCAGCTGCTGGTTCGGCGAAGAAACGCCCGAACTCCACCGAAATCAAGGTCGATGAACTAGTGGTCAAGGGCGTCACTGTCGATGCCGACCGTGACCAGGACTTCCGCGACGTCGTTGGCGCCCCGAAGTCTGAACAGGCTTTCTTCGGCCACATCCACGCCCTAATCATGCCCATCCAGATGGAGCTAATGGCTGCGGATGATTTCCCGCTGCCGATGATGGGCCTGGTCCACACCGAGAACACCTACCGCGAAATCTCGCCTGTCACACTCGGTGGCAAAGTTGATATCGCGGTGAAGGTTGCCGCATTCCGCGCTCACCGCTCGGGCACTGAGGTTGTTCTGGAGTCAACTGTTACATCGTCCACATCCGGCGCCACCTTGGTCGAGGAGCAGTCGGTGTATCTGGCCAAGGGCGTTCGCCTGAAGGATGCCGAGGGCTTCGAAGAGGTCCAGGCACAGCGTGAGGCCATCAAGTCCGGCGCCGAGACCATCAAACGCGAGCAGTTCAAGGTTCCCTTCCCCACCGCTCAGTGGAAGCTAGCTGGCAACACTGGCCGCCAGTGGGCCAAGGTTTCCGGTGACTGGAACCCGATTCACATCACCTCTGTCTCCGCCAAGGCCCTGGGTATGCCGGCAGCAATTGCACACGGCATGTACACCGCCTCCCGCGCGCTGGCTGAGGCGCAGGTTCTGCCGGGTCAGCCATACGAGTTCCAGATTTCCTTCGGGGCACCAGTCGTTCTGCCGACCACGATCAATGTCGCCCTCACCCACACCGGTGACGGCGCGGGTGCCGCACACGATCTGACTGATGGCAGCTCCAACATTGGCCGCGCAGTCAAAATCGTCGCATGGGACCGCAAGAAGAAGCGTCCGCACTTCACCGGAAGTGTTCGCCCACTGAAGTAGTGGATTTCGCTATGCATCTGTAGTTATTCCATAACGCATTGATGCTAAGCGCTGTAGAAAAGGCCGCACTTTGGAAACCCAGTCATCTCGTTGACTGGTTCATTCCAAAGCGCGGCCTTTTTGTTTGCCCTGTTTGGCTCCGCTGAGAGGCCTCTGGAATCTACCTCCCCTCGTTGGGGAGACACCCCCGCTGCCAGCCCCGCTATCTTTCTCGCCTTGAAAATCAACTGCTGGATTTTTCTGCCGTTAATACAGAGCCGCGGCTTTACTTCTCAATTGCATTACTAAGCACGTTCAGTCTTACGTAAGCAGCACCTTGTTGACACCACGTTCACTCCTGTACGTTATTGTTCAACCCATTGAACATAGGAGGTAATCGAGTGTCTTCATCATCGAAGACGCCGCTGACTTTCACGGAACTCCCACCGGAGGAGTCACCCCGAATCGTGTACTTCTCCAGTGCTTCTGAAAACACTCACCGGTTCGTCCAAAAGCTGGCTCAACCAGCAGCACGCATCCCGTTACATCCGCGAAAAGACGGAATGATTCGCGTTCGCAGCCCATTTGTCCTGATCACACCGACTTATGGCGGCGGATGTCGGCGCCGCGCGGTGCCTAAGCAGGTCATCGCTTTTCTCAACGACGAAACCAACAGGAGTTTCATCCGCGGTGTCATCACCTCGGGCAACACAAATTTCGGCACCGACTTTTGCATAGCCGGAGCCATCATTTCTGCAAAATGCCAGGTCCCGGAGCTATACCACTACGAGTTACTGGGGACAGACCACGATGTGGAAAACGTCAAAGAGGGCCTGGAAAAATTCTGGAGGAGCGCTACTTCTTGAACATCTACAGCTATTCAACTACGCCACCGTCTTTTCGCAAGGACCCAGCTGCCCGCCTTCGGCCAATCAACTGGAACCGAGTGCACGATGACAAAGATCTCGAAGTGTGGAATCGCCTAACAGCAAATTTTTGGCTGCCCGAAAAAGTCCCACTGTCCAATGACCTTGCAGACTGGCGACGCCTCACCGATCTAGAACGCGAGCTGACCATGAAGGTCTTCACCGGACTGACCATGCTCGACACAGTCCAGGCGTCTGTCGGAGAGATTTCCCAAATTCAAGATGCCCGCACAGAACATGAAGAGGCCGTCTACACGAATATCGCTTTCATGCAAGCAGTGCATGCAAAGTCCTATTCTTCAGTATTTTCCACGCTGTCCAATACCCCTGACATCGACGCTGCCTACCAATGGGCAGTCGCCAATGACATCCTGCAGGCTCGGTCAAAAGCTGTGCTCAAACACTATTATGGCGACGTTCCGCTCAAGCGAAAGGCGGCAGCAACGCTTCTTTCGTCCTTCTCGCTCTACGCCGGCTTCTACCTCCCGCTGCACTTCGCATCACGAGGCATCCTGACCAACACCGCCGACATGGTGCGCCTGATTCTGCGCGACAAAGCTGTTCACGGCTATTACTCCGGCTACAAGTTCCAGCGAGGCGTAGAAACCTACGACAGCGCCACGCAAGCGCAGATGAAGGCTTTCGTCTTCGAGCTTCTCGACGAGCTATACCAGCTCGAACTAAGGTACTCCGAAGCCCTATACCAACCACTCGGGCTTTACGACGACGTTGCCAACTTCATTCGATACAACGCCAACAAAGCGCTCATGAACTTGGGTTACCCGCAGCGGTTTAACCATGATGAGACCGCATTCAAGCCCGAGATTCTCGCCGCCCTCACCCCGGGGTCAGATGAAAACCACGACTTTTTCTCCGGTTCTGGCTCCGCATATGTCATCGGAAAAGCCGAAGACACCGCAGATGAAGACTGGGATTTCTAAATCCACGTCTTTCCCCATACATCCTAAGAAAGGAACATTCGCATGACTGCACAGATTTCTATCCTGGTAGGAAGCTTGCGTCGAGCCTCCTATGCACGAAAGATTGCACTCAAGGCAGCCACGTACTTCCCCGATGACTTCAAAGTCGACATCGTCGAGATTCGTGACCTCCCTCTCTACAACTTCGACTACGACGACCCCGCAGTGTCCGATATTGCGACTCCCGCGGAATACACCAGTTTCCGGGAAACCATTAAAGCCAGCGATGGCATCCTATTTGTCACCCCAGAAAACAACCGCACAATTCCTGCAGCTCTGAAGAATGCCGTTGACATCGGATCTAAGCCCAACGGTGATGTGGCATGGAAGAACCTGCCCGCGGGAATTATCAGCCACTCCGTCGGCCGTATGGGCGGTTATAGCTCTCAGAAGAACTTGCGACTCGCGCTGTCGTACTTCGACATGCCGATGCTCGGTCAGCCAGAGGTCTTCCTGGGACAATCGCCAACACTCATTGACGAACAAGGAGAATTCACGTCGTCAAGCACTGAGGACTTTGTTCGCGACTACATCAACAGATTTGCAGACCTAGTTCGCGAGCAGAGCCCACGCCACTAACTGAAATCCCCTAATCAGCGCAGCGTTACTGGGGATATCGCCGTATGAAGATTCTTCACTGACTAGGATCAAACGCTGCGTTCTCTGCGCGGTTAGGCGCTCGTCGTTAGGCTCATTTTCATGACTGTTTCTATCTCGGCCGTGATCGCGCTTAACGACGACCCCCGCGCCGCTGCGCGGTTTTACGCCGAAGGTTTTCACTCCAACATCAAGCCCAACTCCACCACGCTCACCATCGGCGGGATGGACTTTGAACTCATTGAGAACGGGAACCGCCGATTAACCCCCGCTGTGTCTTTTATGGTGCGATTTGCCCCTGGTCAGGAAAACCAGCTGCGCAGACTGTGGGAGCATCTGATGGCGGGTGATGAAACCATCAGCGGTGGTGCTACGCTCATGCCCCTGACCAGCTACGATTTCTCGCCGCTCTTTGGCTGGTTGGTCGACGGCAATGGGGTCAACTGGCAACTGATGATTGATTCCTTAACCAGCGGGGCTGCAAGCACGGACGCTGCCGCAAAGACAGCGAATCCCGCCGTTATTCCCTACTTCATGTGGACAGGCGACGAACCACAGGCTGCCGCCGCCACCGAGGTATACAACCGGCTTTTCGGGTCAGGGAATTTCATGACGCTCGACTCGCCGGGCATGCACAATTTCACCTTCGGCGACGGTGTGGCGATGCGCCTCTCCAGCGATTCGGCCGAAGAGGTCGAAAGCGCCTGCCAAGCGCTTGGCCTAACAGGCGCTGAGGTTGCCGAGGGCACGGAAGCCGTCGTCAAGCCTGACCGATTCGGCGTGTACTGGACGCTCTAGCGTTACTTACGGGTCAACGCGATTGCCGCGCCGACGACGGCTAACAGAACTGCACCAATAGAGAACCACATCATGTTGGAAGAGCCGTCATCCTCGTTTTCTTCGGTGCCCTTCGGATTCTGCTGGCTACTAGTCGGGGCCTCGCTACTTGGCGACTTGTGCGCGACCTGTTCAAAAGCTGGGCCCGGAATCTTCTCGCCGACCAACTCCGTGGTCAGCTGGTAAGTCACCGGGACGTTTTGAACACCCGCGACATCGTGGGATTGACCGGCACCCCAGCTGTTGTTGAAGAAGACAACGATGTACTGGTCGCCATCCAACCAGGCTCTTTCAGCCTCGTAATCGCCCGACTTTTCACTATCTTCGCCGATCCGATTGCGATAGTTAATCCGGGCCGAGTTACCAAATGTAGTCTCTTCACCGATCTGGTGTTCATTGGCCGGACGGTTTTCCTCGCTGCCGGCGAGCTGGCGTGCCGAGTTCAGCGTCTTGATATCCAGGCCGGAGATCTGTGCAAGCTTGTCCGCTTCTGGGGCGTCAATGAGTTTGACGGCGCCGCGGAGCTGCTGCCCATACTCGGACTTGATCTTGTACACGTGTGTCTCACCAGGAACGATGTCGGCCGTGACGCTGCTGATGCTGTCGGCAGTAAGTTCCGTGGCGTCATCGAACCACGAACCTGGGGTGACTTTCTTAGCCTGATCTACCTCTGGTGTCGCGGGTGGAGGGTTCAAGCTCTCCTTGTCGGACGGGAAGGCCTCCGGCACATCGGTCAGGTTTTCGTTGGCGAAGCGCTTGATAGTCACCTCTGCAGGAATGTCCTGGCCTTCAAACGGGCCGCCTTTCCGAGCCACGGAGAACACCATATTGCCCGGCTTACAGTCCCCCTCAGCGCCCCCGGACTGCTTGGTTGTTATCGATGCGAAAAAGGGGCCATTGGAGTCGATGATGCCATTGCCGAAATCATTGGCAAGGAAGCAACTGCTGTCATCCAAATGCATAGTGAGCGCGAAGTTGCGAACATCTAGGTCCATCAACGTCGCGCCTGACGACGCTCCCGGCACGGTAGCCGCACTAATTGCAAGCCGCTCTCCCTCAGCAACCGGGACGGAGAAGTACTCAGCACCGTCGCCTTCCTGATTACCGATGCTGCGCTCGGACTCAGGATTCTTTTCCCGCAGCTTGGTCGAGAACGTTTCCACGTCGGCAGGCACCTGGGTAGCGCTCGTAGGAGCGTCGCCACCCTGTATCTCTTGCGCGCTGGACTGCGCGGTGCGTGCGGTGCGGGTCGCCAGCGTCTTCATGGACTCAGCCAGCGAATCGGAGTCCTGGGCGTCCAGGTACTCACCGCCAGTGGCCTCAGCAATGCACTCCAG
Source organism: Corynebacterium sp. LK31 (assembly GCF_014335015.1). Taxonomy (NCBI): domain Bacteria; kingdom Bacillati; phylum Actinomycetota; class Actinomycetes; order Mycobacteriales; family Corynebacteriaceae; genus Corynebacterium; species Corynebacterium sp. LK31. The sequence continues at coordinate 41,642 of NZ_PDGW01000004.1, forward strand.
TTCAGCACGTGCACCTGCATCAACAAGGAAACCAACTGTGTTGATGACCAGGTCAATGCCCTGCTGCTTGAGTTCCTTGGCTACCTCGCACACCGGTGGCGGAGCACAGGTGTCCTCACCATCGGAGACCAACACAATCGAACGTTGCCCTTCTTTCGGCAACTCATCGGCAGCCTGACGCAGCGCAGGCCCCATCGGGGTGTGGCCGGAGGCTTGGACCTTTCCTACTTCAGCAGGAATCTTCGCCGAGTTACCCGCCTGCACGGGCAGCAGCGTGGTGATGTCCTGACAGCCAGCTTCCCGCTCCTCCGGCGAATTGCCAACTTCCGTGCCGTAGACCATGAACCCAATTTCGGAGTCCTCTGACACCGATCCCGCGAACTTACTCGTGGCAGTCTTCGCTGCCTCCATTCGGGTCTGGCCGCCCGCGTCGTCGGCAAGCATTGACCCTGAAGCATCCAGGATCACCATGGTTGGCGAGATAGTACTCGCGGCCTCTTGCGCCTGTGCACGCCCTGTTGTGATTCCCGCAAAAGAGCCTACGAGCACCAGCAACACGGAGATGGAGAGCACGACCGCCGAGAGTTGTCTTCTTCTGATCATGTGGCCGGTTCCTTTTCTTCAAGCGTAAATCTGAAAGCGTAAAAAGAACGTTACATGACAAAAGTATGTCTGATTCTCAAGATAATGACTGGGCAGACCCAAATATTACGGGTGCCAAATATGATTACGGGCTGCAAATGTGAAACTGTATGAGTTTATGACACTTTCAGGCGGTAGGTTCAGGCCATTTTTGCCATAAACGCAGTCAGTAACTTGCATTGGCCCGCCGCCGCTGACATAAACGCAGTCAGTAACTCGCATTGGGATAAGTAGCAAAAGATGCCCACCGGTCGACCCCACCGAACGGGCATACTTTTTGTCTATTAACCAGCTCCCCTAGCGGGACTCCAACCACGCCACAATGTCAGAGTAGACCTCTTCCTTATTCAACTCGTTGAGAATCTCATGGCGACCATCCGGATAGACCTTAAAGCGCACGTCCTTCTTGCCCGCGTTCAGGTATTTGCCCACGACCTCAGTCACACAGGCAGCGCCACCCGCCGGATCAACGGCACCGGAAACCACGAAAAGCGGCAGCTCATCAGGCGCTTTCTCATAGGCTTCAGGCGAGTTCGCGTAGTGCGTGCCGACGAGAAGGTCGCGGAAAAAGGCATTGGTGGGAACGAAACCACACTTGTCGTCCGCAATATAAGCATCGACAATCTTGTGGTCGCGGGTGAGCCAATCAAACTTAGTGCGGCGCTCAAAGTCCTTGTTGTAATCAGCAAAGGTGAGAGTGTTGAGCAGCTTGCCCGGCGCGGTAGGACGAATCTTAGCCAGCAGGTTTGCCACCTTCATTCCCGCGTCGCCCTTAGCCCCTGGCCACGACACAGTGCCCATGATAATGACACCGGTGAGCCCCTCGCCGTACTTGGCGATGTAGTTACGAGTCAGAAGCGACCCCATGGAGTGGCCGAGAATATAGTGCTTGCTACCTGGGAATTCTACATCAACGTACTGGCGCACCGCGTGGAGGTCTTCGAGAATCAAGTTCCAGCCACCGTAGTCAGCGAAGTAGCCCGGGATGCCAGCATCCGTCTTAGTCATACCGTGGCCGCGATGGTCGTGCGCGACGACGGCATAGCCCTGGGATACGAGGTACTCGGCGAACTTGGCGTAGCGGTTGGCGTACTCGACCATGCCGTGGACAATCTGCACCACTCCCTTAGGAGTAATGGGCGCGCCCTTGTCATTTTCTGGAACCCAGCGCAGCACATTCAATGTGGCACCTGGGCGAGAAAGCGAAGTCCTAACAGCCGATGTCACGTCGGGCACCTTTCGAGTAGAGGTTTCGATACTTATCGCTCATCGTACCGAGGAACTTGGCTGCTCACTGGTGCTTTCGCCAACAAACAAAGAAAAACTCTGCCACCAACGTGACAGAGTTTTTCAAGGGACCTTACGTCTTTACGTTTTTGCGTTTACGCGTTTCGCGCGTGACGCTCGCGAAGCTACAGAATCTCGCCCGGCTTGTAGGCCGCGGCCTCTGGGTACTTGTCCACGACAGCCTGCACACGTGCAACTACGCGGTCAACCTGGGATTCCGCGGCACCGATGAACGCATGGCGGTTCGCCAGAGCGTCGGCAAGCCCTGCGGCATCCAGCGGGAAACGCTCATCTGCAGCGAGACGTTCAGTGAGATTCTGCTCAGCACCCTTTTCGCGCATATCCAGTGCGGTGGCGACGGCGTGCTCCTTGATGATCTCGTGGGCTTCCTCGCGGCCCATACCAGCGCGAACGGCTGCCATGAGGATCTTGGTGGAAGCCAGGAACGGCAGGTAGCGCTCCAGCTCACGGTCGATCATGGCCGGGAATGCACCGAACTCGGACAGGACGGTGAGGAAGGTTTCGAACATGCCGTCCATGGCGAAGAAAGCATCCGGCAGTGCAACGCGGCGAACCACGGAGCAGGAAACGTCGCCTTCGTTCCACTGAGTACCGGCGTATTCGGAGAGCATGGTCATGTAGCCGCGCAGAATGACCTGGAAACCGTGGACGCGCTCACAGGAGCGGGCGTTCATCTTGTGCGGCATGGCGGATGAGCCGACCTGGCCTTCCTTGAAGCCCTCGGTGACGGTCTCATTACCGGCCATCAGGCGGATGGTGGTGGCCAGCGATGCCGGACCTGCACCGAGCTCGACCAGCGCGGACAGAGCGTCGAAGTCGAGGGTGCGCGGGTAAACCTGACCGACGGAGTCAAAGACGCGGTCGAAGCCGAGGCCTTCAGCGATTTCGTTTTCCAGGGAGGCCAGTGCGGACTCGTCACCGTCAAGCAGATCCAGCATGTCCTGGGCGGTGCCCATCGGGCCCTTGATGCCGCGCAGCGGGTAGCGGGAGATCAGGTCTTCTACGCGCTCGACCCCCAGCAGCATCTCGTCCGCAGCGGAGGCGAAGCGCTTGCCCAGAGTCGTTGCCTGCGCGGCGACGTTGTGGGAACGACCCGCCATGACCAGCGACTGGTACTCGGAGGCCTTCTCGGCGGTGCGAGCAGCAACAGCGACAGCCTTGTCACGCACAACCTTCAACGACTCCAGTACCTGCAGCTGCTCGACGTTTTCAGTCAGGTCTCGTGAGGTCATTCCCTTGTGAATGTGCTCGGTGCCAGCCAGTTCACAGAACTCTTCAATGCGGGCCTTCACATCGTGGCGAGTAATACGCTCACGGGCGGCAATGGAATCGAGGTCAACCTGGTCGATGACCTTCTCATACGCCTCGATAGTGCCCTCCGGAACCTCAATTCCGCGGGCGACCTGGGCCTTCAAAACTGCAATCCAGAGCTTGCGCTCGAGGATGATCTTGTACTCAGGGCTCCACAACTCCGCCAGAGTCGCAGAAGCGTATCGGTTAGCAAGGACGTTTGCAATCTTCTTTTTCTCAGCCACGCCCTCAAGTATTCCATGACCCCGGCATCCGCGGTTATCTAGGCCATGGATGACCACGCATTTCTTCCACGCCTTCGTTGAATTTGCGCATCAATCGCACGAACTCCGCGAGCTCCGAGTCCTCCCAGCCATGCGTAATGTCATCGACGGTTTTCTTACGCGCCTCGATTTCCCGGTGCAGCAGCTCTAGCCCCTTGTCGGTCGCGCTATGCACCTTCGCGCTTGACGACGGCGCGGGTCTCTTCGCGATATACCCCTGCCGCATGGCGGCGGCCAGCTGGCGGTGCACCGTAGAAATGTCCAGCCCCAGCGCATCGGAAAGCTCGGCGACTGTCATATCCGGCTGCGCTTCCAGTCGTGCCAGTAGTGCTGCGGCGGAGCGATCCAACAGGATGTCCTTGCGATGTGGTCGGTAGCCGCTGGAGCTCACCCGGGATAGCAGCATGTTCTCGTAAACGAGCGCGGCTAGGTCGTCGTTTCGCACGATGGCAGTCAATCCTCTTGTCGCCTATTTGTCGGCCCTTTAATGGGCCTGCGAGATGTATCTGTTTGTTGAACAGCTCCTATTCTAGCGTGCCGCGGATGGGGTTAAGACCAAAAAAGCGCGTTTGCATCATACAAACCGATTGTTATAATTCGAGCCCTAACTGCATTTTTGCACGATACAAATACCGGAAAACAGTTTTGCCAAAGCACTAATTCCACGATCGTTTTCAAACGAGAAAAGAGACCGTATCTTCAGCATGACAACGCATACGACCACACAGAACAGGCACAAACAGGACGAGCAGCACGGGCAGGACAAGCTCTTCTCCCCCGCGTTCATCATCAGCTGGCTGATTAACTTCAGCATGTACCTGGTGTTCTACCTTTCAATCACAGTCATGGCGCTCTACGCCGTCCAGCGCTTCTCCGCCTCCGATGCCGCCGGTGGCTTCGCCGCCAGTTCTTTCGTGGTCGGTGCCACCATCGCTCGCCTCTTTTCCGGCTACTTGGTGGACACCTTCGGTGGTCGCAGAATCATGCTTGGCTCGCTCGCTGTCATCGTGGCGGCCTGCGCCGCCTACATGTGGGCCGCATCCCTGCCGGTCTTGATTGCAATCCGCATCATCCACGGCCTGACCTACGCATTCGCCTCCACCGCCGTGATGGCCGCCGCCCAGACCGCTATTCCGGCTTCGCGCCGCGCAGAGGGTACTGGCTATATCTCGCTCGGCACCACCCTGGCCACAGCGATTGGCCCAGCTCTCGGCCTGGCCCTTATTGGCTCAGTCGGCTACAGCGTCCTCTTTGCCACAGCCCTCGACCTGTCCATTGTCGGACTGGTGCTGGCACTCTTTCTGCCACAACACAACGAGCCCACCACTGCGGCAACCAAAGACGAGGCCACCGAGGATTCGTCGGCAAGCGAGACGAAGCGCACGTTTTCCTTCGATGACATCATGACGCCGAGAGTGGTGCCAATCGGCCTGTTCATGCTGCTCATCGGCCTGGCGTATGCGGGCGTGATTACATTTCTGAACCGATACTCGCAGCTGAGCGGCCTGACTAGAGGCGCCAGCTTCTTCTTCATCGCCTATGCGGTGGCGATGATGGCGGCGCGTTTCTCACTGGGACGCCTACAAGATCGCCGCGGCGACAACCCCGTCATCGCCATCGGCCTGGTGTGCTTCACCATCTCACTGCTTGTTCTGGCTTTCGCTAGCGCTGACTGGCACGTTATCGCCGCCGGTGCGCTCTGCGGCCTGGGCTACGGCACGCTGATGCCGGCCTGCCAGACCATCTCTGTGCACCTGGCGCCGGCGCACAAGTTGGGCACGGGCATCTCGACGCTGCTCTTGCTTGTCGACGCGGGCATCGGCCTCGGCCCAATCGTGCTTGGTTCGGTAGCCGCCACTATGGGCTTCGACAAGATGTACGCAGGCCTGGCGGTTGTCGTGGTTCTCGCGGCCGTTTTCTACTGGTTCGTGCATGGCCGCAAGCCTGTTGCGAGGCGCCATCGCGTGGATCTTTAGAACTAATTGGTGTGCAGTCACTTTTCACAAGTGAATATCGCACAAGGAACACCGATAGCAGTGATGTGTCGTGAGTCACCTATACTTTTTCACATGACTGAATCATCCACACCACAGAGCATGATTTCGATTGCCGGGGTGAATAAGCACTACGGCGATTACCACGCTTTGCGCGACATCAATCTGGAAATCCCAGCTGGTCAGGTCGTAGTTGTCCTCGGCCCCTCCGGCTCTGGTAAGTCCACACTGTGCCGAACCATCAACCGCCTCGAGACCATCGACAGCGGCGAGATCCGCATCAACGGCAAACTTCTCCCAGAAGAGGGTAAGGAACTCACCCGTCTGCGTGCTGAGGTCGGCATGGTCTTCCAGCAGTTCAACCTCTTCAGCCACATGACCATTCGCGACAATGTCACGTTGGCCCCACTGAAGGTCCGCAAGATCTCAAAAGCCGAGGCCCGCGAGCGTGCGGACAAGCTGCTCGCCCGTGTCGGCATTGCGGAACAGGCTGACAAGTACCCGGCACAGCTCTCCGGCGGTCAGCAGCAGCGCGTCGCCATCGCACGCGCCCTGGCCATGGACCCGAAGGTCATGCTTTTCGACGAGCCCACCTCCGCGCTCGACCCGGAAATGATTAACGAGGTCCTCGATGTCATGACCGACCTGGCCAAGGGCGGCATGACCATGGTCTGTGTCACCCACGAGATGAGCTTCGCCCGCCGCGTGGCCGACCGCATCCTGTTCATGGCCGACGGTGCGATTGTCGAAGACACCGACCCGGAGACCTTCTTCACCAACCCGCAGAGCGATCGTGCCAAGGACTTCTTGGCCAAAATCGTCGGACACTAGGCGGGGCTGGTCACCATGAAGCTTTCACTATTACGAGGAGGCCATGGTCGCAGTCGCAACCAGGGCCGCCGAGGTGTCGTCGGCAAGCGAGTTGCGGCGGCTGTCGTAGCAGTTGCCACGACAATGAGCCTCGCGGCCTGCGGTAGCGGCGGACCCCGAAACCTGCTGGCCGATATCGAAGCCGGGCACGTGACGCTGGGTACGAAGTTTGACCAGCCGGGTCTCGGCGAGCGCACCCCGGACCGTGAGTTCGCGGGCGTCGACAACGATGTTTCCCGCTACGTCATTGAGTACATCGCCAACAAGAACGGTTGGGATGTGCCCGAGATGGAGTGGCGCGAGACCCCGTCCGCTCAGCGCGAGACGCTGATTAACAACGGCGAGGTCAACATGATCGCCGCCACCTACTCCATCAACGCTGGCCGCCTGGCTGCGGTCGACTTCGCCGGCCCGTACCTGGTCACGCACCAGGCACTGTTGGTGCGCGGTTCCGAGGGCATTCAGGGGCTTGACGACGTCGCCCCGGGCACTCGCCTGTGTTCTGTATCCGGCTCCACCCCAGCGCAGAAAGTCAAGGACGCTCTACCGGAGGTGCAGCTGCAGGAGTTCGATACCTACGCCGCATGCGCGGAGGGTGTGAAGCAGGGTGTCGTCGATGCCCTGACCACAGATGCGACTATTCTCGCGGGCTTCGCCCAGCGCTACAAGGAACGCTTCGGCGACGACTTCCGCGTGGTCGAGCTGCGCAACCCCGATGGTTCCTACTGGACCAATGAGTACTACGGCATCGGCCTGCCCAAGGGTGATGATGCCAGCCGTGAGGCCATCAATGAGGCGCTGGAGTCGCTGTACGACACCGGTGAGCTTCAGAAGATCCTGAAGAAGCATTTGGGCGACAAGTTCGAGCTCGACGACAAGCCGGCAATCGGCGATCTGTCGTTCGTAGAGAAGAAGTAGGAAGGGGTGCGAGCAAACAATGAATCCAGAACTATGGAGTGAAATGGGGCCGGAACTGCTTCCGGCTTTCTGGGTAACCATCAAACTGACGATTGCTTCGGCAATTGGTTCCCTGATTTTTGGCACGCTTCTCACCGCTATGCGCGTGAGCCCCGTGGGAATCCTGCGTACCCTGTCGACCTGGTACATCAACATTGTCCGCAATACCCCGCTGACGTTGATTGTGCTGCTGGCCTCGATGGGTCTCTACTACAACTTGGGGCTGCTGCTGGCTGCGGAGAATGACTCCTTCATTGTCAAGCAGAACTTCCGTCTCGCGGTGTTGGCGTTTGTTGCCTACACCTCGTGCTTCGTTGCGGAGTCCCTGCGCGCCGGTATTAATACTGTGCCGTTCGGGCAGGCCGAAGCCGCCCGCTCCCTGGGGCTTAGCTTCGGCCAGAGCTTCCGCTACATCATCTTCCCGCAGGCGTTCCGTGGCGCTATCGTGCCGCTCGGCAACACCCTGATCGCGCTGACCAAGAACACCACGATTGCCTCGGTAATCGGTGTGGCTGAAGCGTCGCTGCTGATGAAGACCATGACCGAAAACTACGCCAGCGATATCCTGATTATCTTCGGCATCATCGCTGTCGGCTTTATTATTCTGACTCTGCCGACCGGCCTGTTCTTCGGCTGGGCTGGCAAGCGATGGGCGGTGAAGCGCTAATGGCTACTCGCGCAACAGTTCTTTACGACGCGCCGGGCCCCAAGGCTCAGCGCTTCAACCGAATTCTCACCTGGATCGTGGCCGCCATCGCGGTTGCGCTCCTGGCGTGGATGGGAATAACCCTGGCCAACAAGGGCCAGTTCGAGGCCAATAAGTGGTCGTTCTTCCTCGAATCCACAACCTGGACCACATACATTCTGCCCGGTCTGGTCAGCACCATTATCGCGGCTGTCGTCTCTATTGTGTTGGCACTGGTTGTTGGCGCTCTCCTGGGCGTCGGCAGGCTGAGCCCGGTCGCGCCGGTGCGCTGGCTGTGCTCGGTGATTGTCGAGTTCTTCCGCGCCATCCCGGTGCTGGTGCTCATGCTGTTCGCCTACTCGGTGTTCGCCATCTGGCAGCTGTTCCCGTCAAGCTACCTCGGCTTTGCGGCTGTTGTGTTCGGTTTGACCATGTACAACGGATCTGTGATTGGCGAGACACTGCGCTCCGGCATCGAGTCGCTGCCGAAGGGCCAGCGAGAAGCCGCGATTGCGCTGGGTCTTTCCCACCGCCAGACGATGGTCACCATTTTGCTGCCGCAGGCCGTCGCCGCCATGTTGCCGGCGATTATCTCGCAGATGGTCATTGCGCTGAAGGACTCCGCACTGGGCTACATGATTGGCTACGTCGAGGTTGTCCGCTCCGGCCGCCAGCTTGGCGAGTACTACGGCGCCATGATTCCATCGCTGGTCGTCGTGGCAATCATTCTCATTGCCATCAACTTCGGCCTGGCCAACCTTGCCGAGCGCATCGAAAGCCAGCTCCGCGCCGGCCGCGCCCGCCGCAACATCATTGCGAAGGTCCCGCATCAGCCTGATGTCGGTGTCACCACCAAGGACCAGGCCAACGTGGATTGGCACGATGAGGACTACAAGGACCTCCGAGGCACCTACGAGTAAAGCTAATCACGGCTTAACGCCACACTTGCTTTACGACGAACACAGCGACGCCGCCCATGGAAACTACTTTTGGTTTCCGCTGGGCGGCGTTTTTGTTTGGCTACGGCCTCTGCCTTCGCTCTTATCGATGCACTACTCACTGATGGCCACGCTACAGCGCAACGATAGGTGAATAGCGTGGCCACAAGTGCCGGGCACTACTGCGACCGTGCTCTACTACGACTCAGACTTGGTCTCCGATTCCTCTGGGCTCTCTGATTCCGACTTCTCGCCAGACTCAAACTCACCTTCAACGACCACATCGGACTGAATAACCAGACGTCCCTCTTCATCGTGGGTGTACTCAAAGCGCGGCAGCTCATTGCCCTCTTCGTCGTAGCCCGGCGCGGGTGCGGCTTCGTGCTTCTCCAACTTCTCTGGAGTATCGGTCTTCTCCCACTGGCGGGTAACCGGCTTGCGCACTGCCATGTGGTCATCACTCATGCCTTTGACCAAGGAGTACATCATCACAAAGTGGAGGAAGAAGAACGGTACACCGATAACAATCACGGCAGACTGCAGCGCTTCCAGTGCGGTTTCACCAGAAATCAGCAGCAGAGAAGCTGCCACAGCACCAATCATGACGCCCCACAGCACGCGGTAGAAGGTCGGAGCCTTGTTTTCCTCACCGGTAGACATCATGTCCATCACCATCGAAGCGGAGTCAATGGAGGTGACGAAGAAGATCATAATCACAAAGAGCGCAAACACACTGACAAGGGTTGCCAGTGGGTACTGCTCCAGCAGGATAAATAGAGCCGGCGAGGGATCCCCTCCTTCGACGACTGGTTCCGTCAGAATGCCCGGCTGCTCATTTTCCAGTTCGAAGCCAGCGCGGCCGAAGATAGAGAACCACATGATTGACACGATTGTCGGCAGTGCAATCACACCGGCAATGAACTGACGGACTGTACGGCCGCGGGAAATACGGGCGACGAACATGCCCACAAATGGCGACCAGCAGATTGTCCAGGCCCAGTAGAAGACCGTCCAGGCGCCCTGTTTCCAATTCGGGTTGACGTCGTAGGAGTCAGTCCAGAACATGATGCGAGGCAGCGCATCCAAGTAGACACCTGTCGTATCGACGGTCTGGCGCAGCAGCGTCAATGTCGGGCCCATGAGCAGCACGAAGACCATCAATGCCATGGCGGCCCAAATGTTCGCATTGGACAACACCTTAATACCTTTGTCCAGACCGCGGGCCACGGAAATCGAGGCAATCACAATAATGATGGCAATCAGAATGAGCTGCACCATCGAGCTTTCCGGGGTACCGATTACACGTGCAGCACCGGAGTTAATCTGCAGCGCACCCATGCCCACCGATACCGCGATACCGACGACGGTACCGATGATGGCGACGGCGTCGATAAGCTTGCCCGGCCATGAGTAGATGCGGGTACCGAGCAGCGGCGCGAAGATGGAGGAGACGCGCGGCGGCAGGTGACGCTTGTAAATGAAGTACCCCAGCGCGAGCCCCGGCAGCGCCATGATGACCCACATGTGAATACCCAGGTGGTAGATGGTAAATGCCATCGCAGTGTTCTGAGCTTCGCGGCTCATCGGCTCTTGACCGAACGGCGGGTTGTAAGCGTGGTTGAGTGGTTCAGCCACGCCCCAGAACATCAGCATGGAGCCAGTACCACCGGCGAAGAGCATGCCGAACCACTCGGCGATGGTGTATTCGGGCTCTTCGTCATCATCGCCAAGCTGGATGCGTCCGTAGCGGGACACAAACAAGCCGATGAGGAAGATAAAGCTTGCCGAGACACCACCGATGAACAGCCAGCCCATGTTAGACGTAACCCAATCGGAAGCGGCCGAGTAGGCATCCCGAGCGGTATCCCCCAGCGCTATGGTCACTGCCACAAAGAGGACAATGAAACCCATCGCTGTCGTGAAGATCAACGGGTCGGTCGGCAGGTTCTTAAGAAAACCGCCCGACTTCTTTTCTTGCGTTTTTACTTGTGGCGTTTGTGTAGATCCCATTATCGGGGTCAGCGCCTTTCACTTCTAGATTGTCTGTCTCAGAAAAGACAGCTCGGAAGACACATTCCTCCCAAGTCGGTTATCTACGTTACAAAAGGAAGCCCAGTCATTCTCAATAACTAAGCCTTTGTGCTGTAATTGCGACTTTTTCCTTCGAGTTCACGCTGGTTTAACTGAACGTCAAAGTGGAAAACCTATCGTTCGACTCCATGCAGCTTTCCCGTCGCAGCGCTCTACGTTTAGGCGCATCCACCGCACTTGCCACTTCAGTCACGCTCGCTCATGCCTCTAGAGCTGCGGCTTCAGCTACACCGGGTTCGCCGTCACTGGCCTCCCCAGGGTTACTGCGTTCTCGGCCACAGCTCACCCACGGCGTTGCAAGTGGCGATATCCGCGGCGACGGCGCATTGATTTGGGCTCGCTCAGACCGCCCCGCCCATATGGTGGTTGAAACTGCTGCAACTGAGAGCTTCCAGAATGCCAAGGTATTCCGCAGTAACTCTCTGTTAACTCCAGACACTGACGGCACCGGACGTCTACGTGTCGTCGGTCTCGAACCGGGGCAGGAAATCTTCTATCGTGTCACGCTCGAAGAGGCAGATACTGGAATCTGCTCTGATCCCGTTATCGGCACCTTCCGTACTGCCCCAAACCGCGCATCCAACATCCGCCTGCACTGGTCCGGCGATGTCGCAGGTCAGGGTTGGGGAATTAACGACGAAATCGGTGGATACACCGGCTTTTCCACCATGATGGAGCGCAATCCAGACCTATTCATTCACTCAGGCGACACCTGCTATGCCGACGGTCCGCTGGATGAATCCGTCACGCTTTCCGACGGCACTGTGTGGCGCAACCATGTCACGACAGCCAAATCCAAAGTTGCTGAAACCCTCGAGGATTATCGCGGCCAGTACTCCTACAACCTCATGGACAAGAACTACTTGGCCTTCAATGCGCAGGTTCCGCAGCTAGTCCAGTGGGATGACCACGAAACAGTCAACAACTGGTACCCCAACGAAGTCCTAGACGATGATCGCTATACCGAGCGCGATGTCAACACCCTGGCCAAGCGTGCCTACCAGGCCTTCCATGAGTGGCAGCCAATTGATCAACAAATGGCTGTAGATGGGCGCGTCTACCGCAAGGTTTCCTACGGCCCGTTGCTAGACATATTCATTCTGGATATGCGCAGTTACAAGGGAGAAAACACTTCCAATAATCCGCGCTCGACAACCGAAGAACCAATCCTTGGCGAAAAGCAGACCAACTGGTTAATCGACTCCCTCAAGGACTCCCGCGCGACGTGGAAGATTGTTGCTAATGACCTACCGCTTGGAATCATCGTCCCCGACGGCGACGATGGTGACCAAGAAAGCGTATCCAATGGTGCCGCCGGTGCACCTGCAGGACGTGAACGTGAAATCGCCCGCCTGCTCAGCGCCATTAAAGATGTTTCAAATGTCGTCTGGCTCACCGCCGATGTGCACTACACCGCGGCTCACCACTACAGCCCAGAGCGCGCACAGTTCACCGACTTCGCACCCTTCTGGGAATTCGTCTCCGGTCCTCTCCACGCGGGCGCATTCGGCCCCAACGAAATGGATTCGACCTTCGGGCCGAAGGTGGAGTACGTCCACGCACCGGGTAAAGACAATGCCAACGCCGACCCCACACAGGATTTCCAGCACTTCGGCGAAGTCGATATCGACGGCGACTCACGCGAGATGACCGTCCGTCTGCTCACCACTCGTGGCACCGAGTTGTGGTCGACAACGCTGAAGCCGCAGGCGTAGGCACACTGTTCAACAGCGCGTGGCGGTAGCCACTAATTAGTGCGTTCCGCCACGCTTTACGACGGTCTCCTGCCCCGCAGCCTGCCAGGCCACAATGCCCCCGTCCAGATTGATGAGCTCCGGTATGGCGCCATCAGCCTCGATCTCGCTGGCCAACAGCTCAATTGCCTGTTGCGAGCGGGCACCCGAGTGGCAGTGAATCAGAACTCGTGGGTAGTTCGACTGGAGGTTCCGCTCAGCCCACGCTTCGCGAATCGCAGCCCACCCGCGGCTGCGAATGTCGCCGAGTGGCACAAGCACAGATTCGGCAATGGCAGCCTCCGCGTGCTCCTCAGGTTCGCGTACATCGATCAGAGGCACCCCCTCGGCAAGAAGCTTGTGCGCCATGTTGGGGCCAATGCTGCGCACGCTCTGCGCCGGGGCCTCCTCATCCTCGGACCATGAAGCTGCGCACACCTGCGCAATTTCGGTCAAGTCGGAAACGGGTTCGCGCTCCGGGTCGGCCGCAAAGGACAGTGTGCGGGTGGTTGCCTCCAGGGCGTCGATAAGCACGAGCTTGCCCACGGCGACCTTGCCGACACCAGTGAGCACCTTGATAGCTTCGACGACCATCATGGAGCCGATTTGTCCGACCATTGCGCCGAGGACACCGCCTGCGGCGCACGACGGCACGGAGCCGGGGTCGGGGATGTCGGGGTAGAGATCGCGAAGCATGGGGCCGTGGCCAGGCCAGAAGACGGACAGTTGTCCTGCGAACTGCAGGATTGTGGCCCAGACCAGCGGCGTTCCGGTCAGCTCCGCGGCATCGGAGGACAGGTAGCGCGTGGCGAAGTTGTCCGCGCCGTCGAGCACTACATCGTGAGTGGCGAAGAGCTCCTCAGCATTGTCGACGCTTAACCTGCCGACGATTGCGGTCACCGACGCCTCGGAGTCAAGGCGCCGCACGGCATCCGCGGCGGATTCGGCCTTCGGGCGACCAATGTCGGACTCACGGTGAATGACCTGGCGCTGAAGATTGGACTCGTCGACCACGTCATCGTCAATGATGGTGATGTGCCCGACCCCTGCCCCAGCCAGGTACAACAGCGCAGGCGATCCCAAGCCACCAGCTCCGATAACGAGGACGCGGGAGGATCGCAAAGTTCGCTGCCCCTCGGCACCAAAGCCCGGCAGTGTTAGGTGCCGCGCGTACCGGCGCAGGTCGCGATCCGAGAGATTGACACCCTGCTCCGCCATTACAGAGAATCCCGCTCGCGTGCGCCGCTGACGCGCTCAGTGATGATTCCCTCAAACGACGAGCTCGCCTGGGCCAGTCGACGCCGTGGAATGCGGCCGGACTCGCGAGCAGTCAGTCCTGCCTCAACGCCGAAGCGCATCGCCGTGGCCATGCCCACCGGATCATGTGCACGGGTCACTGCGGATGCCAACAGCACTGCATCGCAGCCAAGCTCCATCGCCTGCGCTGCCTCAGACGCGGTACCGATGCCCGCATCCAGGATGATGGGCACATTCGCGCGGTCCACAATCAGCTCGATGTTGTGTGGGTTAAGAATGCCCAGGCCAGTACCAATCGGCGAGCCCGCCGGCATGACAGCTGCACAGCCCAGATCCTCCAGCCGCTTGGCCAGCGCCGGATCGTCGTTGGTGTAGGCGAAAACGACGAAGTCGTCAGCTACCAACTGCTCCGCTGCCGCAACCAGCTCGACCGGGTCCGGCAGCAGCGTGTCCTCGTCGGCGATGACCTCGAGCTTTAGCAGATTGGTCTCCAGCGCCTCGCGGGCCAACTGCGCAGTCAGCACCGCGTCACGAGCGGTATAGCACCCCGCAGTATTCGGCAGCGCCGCAATATTGTTGCGCTGCAGAATCTCAAAAACGTTCTGCTTCGTGCCGGGCGTAAAGCGGCGCATCGCCACCGTAGTCAGCTCGGTGCCCGAAGCCACCAGCGCGCGCTCCAGCGTATCCATGCTGGTCGCACCGCCAGTTCCCATAATCAGACGGGAGTTCAACTCCAGTCCGCCAATGCGCAGCGGTTCGCGTGTAAGTCCGCTCGCCGTCCCGGTTTCATTTTCCTGCGCGGACATATTTGCTTGTGCGGAATTCTCGGTCATCTCTAGCCTCCCTGAACTGCTGTCACGATGTCGATTGCACCTGCCACGGGCGTGCTCGCCCACTTGGCTCGCGGGATTACCGCACCATCCACGGCTACCGCGATTCCCAGGCGGGTGCCGTCCGCGGCAGTGCCGTCGTCGTTAAGCGCGTGCCCCGTGTGCTTTGCGACGAGATCTGCGACCATCTCCCCCGCAGCCGGTGTGTAGCCTTCGCCATTGAGTGTTGTGGTGGACATAAGCGAGCCTCCTCTAATCGCTGAAGCGGAATGGATTGACGGCGGAAAGAAGCACCGGGTCGTTGTCAGTTTCCCGACCTGCGACGACATCGGCCGTGAGCTTGGAACCGATGGCCGTAAGCAGAATGCCGTGACGGAAGTAGCCGGTGGACACGGTCAGTCCTGGAGCCACGCGGCCAATCATGGGGACATCGTCCGGGGAACCCGGCCGGGCGCGGGCGGTCATCTCGTAGATTTCGCAGTCGAGAATGCCGGGCACCAGGCGGTATGCGTCGCGGAGTAGCTGGTGGACTCCTTCGGCGGAGACACCGGTCAGGTCATCTTCACGCGAGGTTGCGCCGAGCACGACGGTGCCGTCGGCACGCGGGACGATATAAACCGGACGCCCCTGAACCACACCGCGAATAGTGCGGGTGACCAGCGGCTGCAAGCGCTCCGGCACCCGCAGACGCAGCACATCCCCATAGACCGGGCGCAGCGGCAGATTCAGATTCTCCGGCAGACCGGCCATATCGGCGGTGTTCAGCCCCGCAGCCAAAACGACCTCATCGGCGAGGTAGTCATTTCCGTCCGTACCGCGCAGCCCAATGGCTTGGCGGGGGTCGGCATCGGAAGCGTAAATAACCTCTTCCGCGCGAGTGCGGATGACGCGGTCTCCCAGAATGGTCAGCAACGCCTCGGCGAGCAGACGCGGATTGACCTGGTGATCTCCCGGAATATCCACCGCACCAACACAGCCCGGCCCCAGTGACGGTTCTGCCCGGCGCGCCTCGGTGGCGGTGATGCGGTTGATCTCCATGCCCATGTCATGCTGCAGCTCAACGAGCTCGCTGAGTGTCTGCCGGTCGGCGGCATCACCCGCACAAACAAACGTGGAATTCTCGATATAGCCAACATCGTGGCCCGATTCCTCGGCGATGGCCTGGGCAAAGCCGCGGTAGAGCTTGCCCGACTCCACCATCAGCGGATACAGCGTCGGCTGATCCCACACGACTTCGGCCACCGGCGCCAGCATGCCAGCTGCGGCGAAAGTTGCGCCGGAAACGGGCTCGGCATCGAGGACAGTCACATCGAATCCCTGGCGGAGTAGTCTCCATGCCGTCGCCAAGCCGATAATCCCCGCGCCTGCGATAACAACGCTCGACGACGTATCCCCTGTGCCGCCCTCAGTTGTCGAGGCGGCACCCATAGCGGCAGCATTCACTGCCATTCCTCCCTCCGGCGGCATAACCCGCATCAGGTAAAAGCGGTCGGCGTTATTCGCCCTCTCAGCCAGCGGCATCTCATCGATACCGAGTACGGCTCCCGCGGAACGTGGTACTCCCCCATCATATGACTTCGGGCTCACCGCCACGACACCGCATCCCCAACCTCGCCTAACATGGGGACATGAACGCCTCATCAGCCGCCACTCGCACAACACGACGCGCCCTGCTTGCCGACGCCCGCCTGTACCTCTGCACCGACTCGCGCGCATCCCGCGGTGATCTGCGCGAATTCCTGCACGCCTGTTACGAAGGCGGCACCGACATCATCCAGCTGCGCGACAAGAAAGTCGACACCCGCGACGAGATTGCCGCTGTGGAGACCCTCGCCGAGGTCGCCACTGAACACGGCAAGCTCTTCGCCGTCAATGACCGCGCCGACATTGCCGCGCTGACCGGCGCAGACATCCTGCATGTGGGTCAGGAAGACCTTACAACCGAGCAGGCCCGCCAGATCGTTGGCCCCGAGGTTCTCATCGGCCGCTCCAACCGAAATCTGGACATGTTCGCCGCCTCGCTTGCCGACGATGGCATCGATTACGCGGTAATCGGCCCGGTGTATGCCACCCCGACGAAGCCCGACCGTCAACCCGTCGGAGTCGAGATGGTCCGTGAAGCTGCGGCACTCGTGCGGAGGGCGCGTGCACAGGGTTCAGCGGAGTCCCACCAGGATTCCGTGGCCGATATTGTGCGCCCGCACGACCGCGGCGCAAGTGACCCGGTCAAGCCATGGTGGGCAATCGGCGGTATCAACGCCGAGACCGCCGGCGAAGTTATCGCCGCTGGCGCGGAGCGCATTGTGGTGGTTCGCGCACTAACCGAGGCAGCAAATCCGGAAGAGGCAGCGCGTGCTCTGCGCGCTGTGGTTTCACCAAGGAGCTAGGACGCTGTGAATATTAATTCACAACAAGACGACCTTCTGACTCAAGCTAAAGCGAATAGCAACGGCCGCGCTGCGGAAATTGTTGTCCACGACGGCTCGCTACGCCAGACTCTCATCGCACTGACTGAAGGAACTGAGCTTTCCGCCCATAACTCGCCGCCCGCAGCCTCGATGCTTGTGCTTGTTGGCGAAGTTGAAATCACCGGTGCCGATGAAACCACGATTTCAGAGGGCAATCTCAAAGTACTCACCCACGTCAAGCATGGCGTGAAAGCTCTAACAGATTCCGTGTTTTTGCTGACCACGGTCACAGGCGTCGACGGAATCGACAGCCACGGCGACAAGTAGCAATCAGCGCCTACTCCCCGGCGAATGTCTCCAACTGCCGAATGGCGCCCGAGACAATCAATAGGTCACCTGCGGTAATGCGGTCGTCGGCAAGCGCAGGGCGGAAGCGCTGACCGCGCTTTTGCACGGCGACAACCGTAATCGGTGCGCTCTGGTTAATCTCCGCCACGGTCTTATCCAGGCAATGGATCGGCGGCGCGACCTTACCGACTGCGTAGTCGCGATCGAACTCCAGGAAGTCCTGGACCTTGCCGCCGATTAGGTGCGCAATACGACGGCCGGTGTCTGCCTCCGGGCGAATGACGTGGTGCACACCGATCTGGCCCAGAATCTTGGCGTGGGCCTGGTTATCGGCCTTTGCCCAAATCATGGGCACCCCCATATCCACCAGCGCAGACGCGGTCAGCAATGAAGCCTCAATGTCACTGCCGATGGCGATAACAACACGTTCGGCTTCATCGACACCGAGCTGCTTCAGTACCTCCGGCATGGTGGTGTCGGCGGTGACCACGTGGTCGAAGGTCGAGGACAGCTCCTGAACCACCTTTTCGCGATGGTCTACGCAGAGAACCTCGATACCGCCAGCGACCAGCTCCTCGCCGAGTGCCTGTCCGAAACGCCCCATACCGAGGATGACAACAGGCGAAGAGCTGGCTTGGTTGGAGAAATGATCTGCAAAACCAGCAAACGGGTTGAATTTCGAGTTAGCCAATGAAGGGCCTTTCTTCTGGATATTCGTAGACGCGCTGGCGTGGGCGGGCGGCCAAGGCCGTCGCCAAGGCGATTGGGCCAACACGTCCGGTGAACATCAGCACGATGAAGATTGCCTGTGCTGCCACCGGCAGGTCGGCGGTAATACCTGTGGAAAGGCCTACCGTGGCGAAAGCACTGATTACTTCAAAAAGAATTTGGTCAGTAGAAAACTGTGGTGCTAGGAAACTGACGGCGATTACTGCCAGGAATACCTGGCCGATACCGAAGGCAAGGACTACGAGAGCCTGGCGCAGCACCTTTGGGTTGAGGCGCCGCCTAGCCACGGACACGGAGGTGTCACCGCGAATCTCCGCGAGAACAGCGGCGAGAATGACTGCCGACGTCGTGATTTTCACGCCACCTGCAGTACCACCGGTGCCGCCGCCAATGAACATGAGGAAGTCAGTGCCCAGCAGTGTCGATGGGTGGAAGTCCGCGTAATCGAGCGCGTTGAACCCCGCGGTACGCGGGCTCACACTAGCGAAGAATGAGTTGAGTATCTTCTCCCCTGTAGTGAATCCAGACATGGCATTGGACCACTCACCAAATGCCACCATGATTGTGCCCAAAGCAATCAGCAGGATGGTGCCTTTGATAGTGAAGCGAGTAGTCAGAGACCAGCGTTTAGGCAACTGCCCTCGCGTGCGGACACTAAGCCACGCTTTCAGGTGTCGCCAAGCCTCGAGCAGAACAGAAAAGCCCAGACCACCAACGATAAGAGAGAAGGCCAGCGGCAAAAGTATCCAGGCATCACTGTGGAACCCAATGACGTTGTCCGTATACAGAGCAAAACCGGCATTGTTGAAGCTTGAAATGGCATGGAACAAGCCCTCCCACGCAGCTCTCCCCCAGCCGTACCCATAACCTAGGTGGAACCGCAGCATAAGTGCCACTGCCACAACAAACTCCACCAACAGCGTGAAGCTAACGGCAGCACGGACAACCCATGAGATCTCGCCCATGTCCATACCGCGGCCCTCAACGCGCGCACCGGCACGGCGGTTAAGACCGAGCCTTCCCGCTACGAAGAGGCCAAAAAGTGAAGCCAACGTCATGAACCCGAGGCCACCCAGCTGAATCAACAACATGATGACGACTTTGCCGAAGGTTGACCAATGGGTAGCCGTATCTACGGTGATCAGGCCGGTCAGGCTTGTTGCCGAGGTGGCTGTGAACAGAGCATCAGACAGCGCCGTGGGCAGGCACAGATTCCCAGGGCTCGGGGCACAGTGCCCCGTGGGGTGGCTATTGGCCGCCGAAATCGGCAGCATTAACAAAACCGTGCCAGCGGTTATGAGGGCGACATAACACCACACCACCAACGTCGTGGGACGAACTCCCCGACGTGATTTAGTGGCCTGCCGCGACAGCGTAATCACCATCGGAACGTTAGTCCTCGTGGCCAGCGATGTCGAGGGGAATGCTGATATTCCGCCTCTGCATATGCCGGGACTTAGCGGGGAGCTGCTTTACGACCCCAGACACCGTTGCAATATCCCGTACACATTTCGCGCCCCATCCCCGCCCCCACACCCCACCCCGCTTTGGCTACTGCGGAAACCTTGAGTTATGGTCAGATTCATGATGACACCCCTGATGAACACACCCGCGCCGTGCGGCGCACAGTGGTGGTGGCTCGCTTAAGTCCGCGAGCAACGTCACGTCATCTCATTAATGTCGACGGCAAACCCGTCAAGTACGAGCTCGCAAGAAGATAAATCTG
>NZ_PDGW01000012.1:0-49781 GCF_014335015.1 Corynebacterium sp. LK31
GATGGATATGAACTAGCGTTTTGCCTGTGGAGTAGAACGATTCATTAGGACCGACAGTCCCCACACCGTGACGAAAGCCGGGAGCTTTCGCTCATCGCTACCACCTTTGCTTCGGCTTCTACGCTCCCTTTAAAACAACTAAGGCTCCAAGCTGACCAGGAGCAGATGATTCTGAAATCATCGAACCCTTCGCCTGCCCGGAGCCTTAGCCCAGCTACCTAAAAAGAATCAAGCTGCATAAACACCAATTGATCTAGAGATCAACAATGCACCTACACGGAGACCAACCAGCGCTTACACGAACTTCACACCAGCGAAGTTCTTCTTACCGCGGCGCAGCACAATCCACTTGCCATGCAGCATGTCCTCGGCAGCCGGCTCCCACGCTTCGTCCTCGATGCGCTGGTTATTGGCGTAGGCGCCACCTTCCTTAATGGTGCGGCGTGCCTCGCCCTTCGACTTGGCAAGACCCGCAGCAACGAGAAGGTCAACAGCAGTACGTGGCTCGCCTTCGGCAATCTCCGCAACCTCGGTCTCGGAAACGGCGCCCGCCAGGGTGGCCTCGTCCAGCTCGGTCAGCTCAGCGCGGCCAAACAGGGCCTGCGCTGCCAGCTCAACAGCCTTGGTGGCCTCTTCGCCGTGGACCAGGTTGGTCATCTCCTGCGCCAGACGACGCTGCGCCTCACGCTTGAACGGACGCTCCGCAACAGCAACCTCGTACTCCGCGATTTCCTCCTGAGACAGGAAGGTGAACCAACGCAGGTAGTCAATAACCACCGAGTCACCCGCGTTGAGGAAGTACTGGTACCAGGAGTACGGCGAGGTCTTTTCAGCGTCCAGCCACAGCTTGCCGCCACCGGTGGACTTACCGAACTTCTGACCCTGCGCATCGGTCACCAGCGGCACGGTCAGGCCGTGCACCTTGGCGCCGTCGATACGCCTGTTCAAATCGACACCAGAGACGATGTTGCCCCACTGATCACCGCCGCCAATCTGCAGCACGCAATCGTAGTTGCGGCGCAGCTGCACGTAGTCGTTGGACTGCAGCAGCATGTAGGAAAACTCGGTGTAGGAGATACCGTCAGACTCGAGGCGACGCTTCACAGTGTCGCGATCGAGCATGGTGTTGAGGGAGAAGTTCTTGCCGACATCGCGAAGGAAGTCAATGACGGACATGTTCATAGTCCAGTCCGCATTATTGACCATTGTCGCCGGGGCCTCGCCCTCAAAGTCAATGAAACGACGCAGCTGGCCCTTGATGGCCTCCAGGTTGTGCTCAATAGTGTCCTGGCTGAGCATCGAACGCTCACCGACATCACGCGGATCGCCAATGAAGCCCGTGGCGCCACCGGCCAGCGCAATTGGGTGGTGACCGGCCAGCTGGAAACGACGCAACATAATCATCGGAACCAGGTGGCCCGCGTGCAGCGAATCGCCCGTTGGGTCAAAACCGCAATACAGAGTAATGGGGTTTTCGCACGCCTCACGCAGCGCGTCAACATCGGTGGACTGATTAATCAGGCCACGCCACTGTAGTTCGTCGATAATGTTCTGTTCAGTCACGTCCCCTATCGTAACGTCTCGCTTGCCGACGTTCACCGCGAGGGTGACCTAGAACTCCTCAACGGCCTTCTTGTGGCGCCGATAGGCTGAGACGGAATCGTCCGGAAGCCACAGCCGCCAAGGCCGATTCGCCGCTCGCCGAACGCCCACACGCGGGCCCGCGTGGATGTCTTTATCCGGGTTGATGCTCTCTGGCTGCGCCACGAACACGCGTGACGACGGATCCAGCGCATCTGCCCCATAGTCATTTAAGTCAAGGCCAAGCGCCTGACCAACATTGCCCGGACCACGTCCGAGACCCGCAACCGCAGGTTTTTCACCGCGGCGACGGCGCACCGCATCCAGGCCCTGCTCAATGCGTACGGAGCGGACTAATACTCCCCCGCCCGTGCCGTCCGTAGCGCTGGTGATGTTGGCGCAAAAGTGGATGCCATAGGAGCGGTAGATATACCAATGCCCCGCCGGGCCAAACATGGCGCGATTGCGTGCGGTTGGCCCCATGAAGCAGTGCGCGGCCGGGTCAGGATAGCGCTGGTCAACTGGGCCACCATAGGCCTCGACCTCCGTGATGGTGGCGATAACATGCTCGGCGGGGATGACAATTACGCAGCCGAGCAGCGTCTTCGCAGCCTCAATCGGAGCTCCCGACAGCACAGTGCGGTCGAGGACGCTGTAGCCGTCGGGAAGCGGGAAAGGCAATTACTTGTCCCAGGCGATAGCTTCGTCGGAAAGCATGACCGGAATGCCTTCGTCGATGCGGTAGGCGATCTTTAGGCGAGGATTGACCAGCACCTGCTCGTCTTCGAGGTATTCAAGCGGCCCCTTGTCACGCGGGCAAGCGAGGATTTCAAGGAGTTTCGGATCAAGGCTCATAGTCCACTACCTTACCGAACTGAATTGCCAGGGTGTCACGCTGACCTTCCAAAGCAATCAGGTTGTCCTGACCGATTGCATCCTGGATCTTCTGAACCGCGGAATGCAACAGGTCGATGGACTCCCGCGCCGGATTCTCGGCCTTGTGACGCAGACGCTCCGGGACCGCGAGGTAGGAGTTGACTGTCTGCGGCAAGTACTCCTGGATAATGCCGCCGATGACCACCTTCTGCTCGGGATAATCTTTGAGGTACTTCCACTCGCTCAGGACGGATTCCAGCGTCGCACCCAGGTCATTTGCGGCGTTGCCAAGAGCTTCGCCAGGCTGGGCATCGAAAAGCCTGCCCAATGTCCGGTGAAGATTCCTACGCAGCTCAGATGGATTGAGCGGGCGACGCTGTGGGACCTCAGGCTTCGGCGCCGAGCTAACGGACTTCTGAGCCCCTTTGCTCTGCCTCGGCAACAAAGCAACCGACGCGCCCCAGGCGGCAATCGCAACAACCGGCCACAGGAAACCAAGCCCCACGGTCAGGTGCAGCAGCACGACGGCGATGGCAAGGATGAGCCCGACAATGTTGGCGGGACTGTTGAGAAAGCCACCGCCAGAAGAAGTGCCGGAGGATTTACTGGTAGCCACGAATCTCCTTGAACACATCAGCAAGCTCGGTCTCACGGGATTCAAAGACCTTACCACCAGTCAGGTTCGCAAGTTCCTGCATTTCTCCCGGATCCGCCTCTCCATAGCGGATGACGAATACCGGCGGCAGATTCCCGCCCTTGGACTGGTAGAAATCACGGAATTCCGCAAAGCTCTTGCCCGACGTCACCTGACCATCGGTCAACACCACGATAGACGGGATGGAGTTCTTATCCGAGCTGCCGAGAAGGTCGAAGGCCTGAATCAGTGCGTCGTAAAGCGCCGTCTCGCCCTCTGCGTACAGACCATCGACGGCGGCGGTGAGCTGCGCGCGCGATTCCGGGCCGTCAATTGTCGTGGTCGTGGGCTCGCCGACGCTCGTACTGAACGGCAGGATCGTCGCGATCTCACGGTTTCGCAATCCCACGCTTCCCGTTTCGGTGCGTGCACTGCCGTCGACGATTGCGCGCATTGTCGCCTGTAGATCAGCGATGCGCTCCCCGAACATTGAACCGGAAGTGTCGAGAACAAAGACCGACTCTCCGGGCACGCGCAGGTCATTGTCGTACGCCTCGATGAGACGATCCGTGACTGCGCGATCACCCGGGAACGGCAGCTCGATAATGACGCTGTTGGTCATGCTTTCCGGCAGGTTGGCGTCATCGGAGACCGGGCGAAGGAAGTGGTCGGCGAGAACCTGCGAGTTCGCTTCCAGCCACTGCCCGAGTGCCTCCGTCTGCCGCGCGGCAAGGTCGTTAGCCGGCTGAGCTAGTGGCGTCAGCGGGTAATCCGCACTGATGACACCGTCGCTCGGAACAACAACTTCCAGGTCAGCGCCCTCTTTATTCATCTGCTGCAACACAGCTTCATAGTTGATGAGCGCGTCGACGGAGTCCGGCTCATCCAGGAACTTGTCGCGCAGCCACCCCGACGAACCCGAGGTCATCTTCTGCCCCTCGAAGAACTTCTGCAGTTCAGGCGTGGTGCGGTTGATATCCCCCGTAGTCAGCGCCGATCCGGTGTCGGCGAACGCGGTCGCAACCGACACCACACCGGAAAAGCCCGAGTTCGATTCCGCGGGGTTGGTCATGCCGTAGGCCAATTTGCCTGACGACGCAGCCTCCGCGATCTCAGCCCACGTCGGCTGCTTGGTATCCCAACCGAGCTCCCGAGCCTTCGCCGAATGGATACCGAACGCTACGGGTGAGGTGGCGACTTTCTTGGCTTCGCCCAGCTTGTCAGCCCCACCGAGCAGATCAACGTACCGGTTGGTAGCAAACCAAGTGGCGTCAAATTGGTTGTCGAATTCGCCTGAGACAAGCGCGTGGCTGTTCTTCACGGTGCCGTCGAGAAGCTCAAGGTTAATAGTAAAACCGAGGTCGTCGGAGGCCTTTTGCATCAGTGGCTGGAGCTCTGCAAGCTCCGTGGCCCCGGCGATGCGCATAGTCGAGCCCTTGAGGTCAGAATCGACGTCGACTTTGTTGGTCTTCTCCCCGTCGGAGCCCAGCGGCAGGTTCAGGCCACCGTCGGAGCAGGCCGCGACAGCGAAGATGCCGAGCACACCGACGAGGCCAAGAAGCATTTTGCGGAGGGCAGTTGGTGCCTTATCCATGTTCATTCGGCTTTACCCCTCTTCTGTTTCCGGCCTCGGTGGGCTCTGGTATCCACGGGACACACCCTCAATAAGCTGCTCGAGGATGTCGAAACTCGGCGGATCAATGGAGTCCACAAAATCGGTGGAGACCTCCTGGCCCGTCTTCAACTGCGTCTGGAATTCCTCCATCGCCTCAGGCTGGCTGGAGCGGTAACCGTGCTTGGCCGCCAGCTTCTGAAGCTCAGGGTCTTCGGCGAGGAGCCGTGCGACCGCAGCTCCATTGTCGTTAAAACCCAGCGCCACGTGAGTACTCAGAATCGTCGGCGATGGATACGCCAGGCGCATTTCCGACTTCAACCGGCTGTTCGGGGCACTGTTCTCCCCCAGGAACTGCGACTCGTAAACCATCACCATTGGCTTCGAACCGACACCCTGCGAGAGGTAGTCCGAAAATGGACCAGCCGACGAGGATTCCGTGTACCCCTGGCCGGTGAACAGAGGGGTGAGCTCCGGCAAGACCGCATTGACCTGCCCATTGTCAGACACAATCCGGCCTTCATTGGTAATCCAAGACATGAGCGACAAGTACATTGCGGCCGAGTTCGACGAACGAATGTCCGTTGTGGACATCTGCACCGTGCGCGGCGACGGATAATCGCTCTCCGCGAAGTCACGCCAGCGGACATTGTCGTGCTGCATCGTGGCCAGCGCTGCCATATCTACCTGCCACGTAGTGCCCTGTTGGCGAGCAACATTTTCCCGCGCCAATGCCTGCAAGATGTTGTCGAAAGTAGCGATCGCCATCGGTGTGTAGAAGACGTCGTACCGCTCAGCGCCACTCATTTTCTCGGCAATTTTCTCCGCTGCCGGTGCCGACGACGGGAATGCCAAGTCGAAGGAATCCAGATCCACATCCGTGGCCATCCGACGCGAACCCGCCGTCTTTACTTCCACCACATAGCCGTGAGAGGCAAGAGCCTTCTGGACCTCTTTGTCTTCGAAGAAGGGCTTTTTCTCAGAGCCAACAATCGCCTTGACGACGGTCTTTTCACCACCGAAGAAATCACGGTTTCCTCCGGAGCTGCCACCAGAAAAACCTGGAATACTACCGCCGCGACCGACATAGACTGCAACAGCCGCGATGACAATCAAAATGACTGCAAGAATTGCCCCCGGGCCCATGCACCCTTTCTTGCTACCACTCTGATTTTTATTTTTATCTCGTGAGCTGCGATTTCCACCGCTCGACCGCGTACTTTCCGCCATGAAATTATGGTAAGAGACCCGGCCAAACCTGGCAACAGATATAGAAATAATCAGTAATCTGCGTCACTTCGGGGGGGGGCACCCTGGCATTACAAGGTTACTGGTGGCGTCGGATCGATCCGAGTTACTGACTGCGTTTATGACTGGCGGCGGCGGGTCGAGCCGAGTTACTGACTACGTTTATGACAAAAATGGCCTGAAAAATGGCCTGAAAGTGTCATAAACTTACACAGTTTCACATTTGCAGCCCGTATTCGCACGTGGAGCCCGTAATTTTTCGGGTTGCTAGTTACCGGGTCATCAGTTGTCGGGTTGCTGGTTTTTCTACTCTCCCCCCCCCCGGGCTGTAAAAAATCGGCGTGCGGTCGATTGACCGCACACCGATTAATTAGCCGCTTTAGCTGAGCTAGCAGGTTTGCTAGCTCTAGCAGCTTTAGCCGCGAACCGGCTTTTCAGCCCACTGCTTCAGCTCGGTATTCTTCTCGTCAACGCGAGCGAGCTGCTCTGCAACACGGACACCCGCGGTGCCGCCGCGAGTATCGCGGGAAGCGACAGCGCCGTCAATAGTAAGCACTTCACGGACCTTCGGAGTCAGTGCCGGGTGGACACCGGCGAGGTCCTCGTCGGAAAGCTCGTCCAGACCGATACCGCCCTTGGACTCTGCGATGCGGACACACTGGCCGGATGCCTCGTGAGCGTCGCGGAACGGTACGCCCTCGCGGACCAGCCACTCAGCCAAGTCCGTGGCCAGGGTGTAGCCCGCCGGAGCGAGCTCGCGCAGACGGTCTTCGTGGAAGGTCAGCGTTGCCACCAGGCCGGTCAGGGCCGGCAGCAGCAAGGTTAGCTGCTCAACCGAGTCCACCAAAGGCTCCTTGTCCTCCTGGAGGTCACGGTTGTAGGCCAGCGGCTGCGCTTTCAGCGTGGCCATAAGACCAGCGAGGTTACCGATCAGGCGACCGGTCTTACCGCGGGTCAGCTCTGCCACGTCCGGGTTCTTCTTCTGCGGCATGATGGAGGATCCAGTCGACCAGGCATCAGCCAGAGTGACGTAGCCGTACTCCGGGGTGGCCCAGTAGATGATTTCCTCTGCCAGGCGAGACATGTCCACAGCAATCTGGGCGAAGACAAAAGCCGCCTCAGAGGCGAAGTCACGCGAAGAAGTGCCGTCAATGGAGTTGTCCGTGGCAGAGTCGAAGCCGAGCTCCTCCGCGATGGCCTCCGGATCCAGGTGCAGCGAAGATCCCGCGAGCGCACCGGAACCGTACGGGGACACAGCCAGTCGACGGTCGAGATCGCGGATGCGGTCCAGATCGCGCAGCAGCGGATGCGCGTGAGCCAGCAACTGGTGGGCCAGCAATACCGGCTGCGCTGCCTGGGAGTGGGTCTTGCCCGGCATGATGGCATCCGGATGTGCCTTGGACTGAGCCACCAGGGCGGCAACCAGGTCAGTGACATCCAGTGCAACGCCGCGCACGGCATCGCGCAGCCACATGCGGAACAGAGTTGCCACCTGGTCATTGCGGGAACGACCAGCGCGCAGGCGACCGCCGACCTCCGGGCCGACGCGATCAATCAGACCGCGCTCCATGGCACCGTGGACGTCCTCATCTGTCGGCTCTGGACCAAATTCGCCGGAGGCAACGTCGCGACCGAGCTGATCAAGGCCTTCGATCATGGTGTCAAAGTCGGCATCGCTGAGCAGCCCACGGGCATGCAGCACTCGGGCGTGGGCCTTGGACGCAAGAACGTCGTAAGGCGCGAGCACCCAGTCAAAATGGGTGGACTTGCTCAATGCGGCCATCGCCTCGGACGGGCCACCGGCAAAGCGGCCGCCCCACAGGGAGCCTTCGTTGGTACCGTGCTTTTCGACCATTGTCTTTTCCAATAGGCCTTTCGCTCTAGTCGCTCTGGAGAATCTTTACAGTTTGAAGTCGCGCTTTGCGGCCATCTTCGAGGACAGGCCGTGCAGCTCGACAAAACCGCGAGCCAGGGTCTGGTCGAAGGTGTCGCCCTCGTCGTAGGTAGCCAGGTTGAAGTCGTACAGCGAGGTGTTCGAACGACGACCGTTGACGTTGCAGTGACCTGCGTGCATGACCATGCGGATGTCACCGGAAACGCCCTTCTGGGACTCCTCGATGAAGGCATCCAGCGCGCGCTTCAGCGGCGAGAACCACAGGCCGTCGTAGACCAGGTTGGCCCACTCGCCCTCGACCTGACGCTTGTAACGGGCCAGCTCACGCTCAACGGTGACGTCCTCGAGCGCTGCGTGTGCGGTCATGATGGCAACTGCGCCCGGAGCCTCGTAAATCTCGCGGGACTTAATGCCGACCAGGCGGTCTTCAACCATGTCCAGACGACCGATGCCCTGAGCACCAGCGCGGCGGTTCATCTCTTCGATGGCCTCAAGCACGGAAACCTTCTTGCCGTCGATGGCAGTCGGCTTACCGTCCTCGAAGGAGATGATGACCTCGTCCGGGGAGCTGAAGTTCAGGGTCGGATCCTCGGTGTACGCGTAGACATCCTTGGTTGGTGCGTTCCACAGGTCCTCCAGGTAGCCGGTCTCAATGGCACGACCGAAGAGGTTCTGGTCAATGGAGAACGGAGAGGACTTGGACTGCTCAATTGGCAGACCCTTTTCCTCAGCGAAGGCAATAGCCTTGTCGCGGGTCCAAGCGAAGTCACGAGCCGGTGCAATAATCTTCAGATCCGGGGCGGTGTTGGCGAAACCGACCTCGAAACGGACCTGGTCATTGCCCTTACCGGTGCAACCGTGAGCAACGTGGGTGCCACCGAACTCCTCTGCAGCCTTCGCCATGTGCTTAACAATCAGCGGGCGCGACAGTGCAGAAACCAGCGGGTACTGCTTCATGTAAAGACCATTGGCCTTAATGGTCGGCAGGCAGTACTCCTCGGCGAACTCGTCCTTGGCGTCGACAACGACAGCTTCGACAGCGCCGGCGTCCAGAGCGCGCTGACGCACGGACTCCATGTCCTCGCCGCCCTGTCCGACATCGATAGAAACTGCGACGACCTCGCCGTCCGTCATTTCCTTGAGGTACGGAATAGCAACGGTGGTATCGAGGCCACCAGAGTAAGCAAGAATAACCCGGTTGGTCATAGGGTAAGCGCTCCTTTAATCGGTGCTTTAAAGCATTTCGTGAAATAGTTTACTGGTTCGTTCCGGCGGCTAGACGCTGGGCTAGGTCAGCGCCGGAAAGTGGTTCTCTAGCCAGGCACATTACGGTGTCATCTCCCGCAATTGTGCCAACGATTTCTTTGAGTCCCGCACGGTCAATCACACTGGCTAGATACTGTGCGGCTCCCGGTGGTGTACGCACAACCGCGATGGTGCCCGAATGATCAATGGAGACCAGCAGCTCGTCTAAAACGCGCCGCATCCTGGCCACTGCCCCGCTGGAGACAGCGAGTGCATCTTCGACGATGGAATAACGCGAACCGTTGGCTCCATCGCGAATCTTTCGGGCGCCCAGCTCATCGAGGTCTCTGGACAACGTCGCCTGCGCAATCTCAATGCCTTCGTCGGCAAGCAGCTCGACGAGCTGAACCTGACTGGACACGTGATGCTGCGCCAACAGGTCAGCGATGCGCGTCTGCCGAGCTGTGCGAGAACCTGGTTGTGCTGCGGTCATGACCTTACTGCCTCTCCACCAGCCAGGTCAGCAACGCCTTCTGAGCGTGCATGCGGTTTTCCGCCTCGTCAAAGACTACCGACTGCGGGCCATCGATGACCTCGGCAGTAACTTCGTTGCCGCGGTATGCCGGCAGGCAGTGCAGGAAGATGGCATCCTCATTTGCCTTCGCCATCAGCTCAGCGTTGATCTGGTACGGCAGAAACGGAGTGCGACGATCCAGGCCGTCGTTCTCCTGCCCCATGCTGACCCAGGTATCGGTGATGACAACGTCGGCACCGGCAATGGCCTCATCGACGTCTGCGGTCACGGCCACGGCCGCACCGGTCTGCTCCGCGACCTTCTTGGCGCGGTCGACGTAGACCTGCTCCGGCTGGAAGGTCTCCGGTGCACAGATGGTGACGTCCAGCCCTGCGGTGGCGAAGCCTACTAGGTAGGAGTTGGCCATGTTGTTGGCACCATCGCCGAAGTAGACAGCCTTCTTGCCACGCAGTCCCGCCTGGCCTCCTTCCGGGCACTTGTGCTCGATGATGGTCTGCAGGTCAGCGAGAATCTGGCACGGGTGGAACTCGTCGGAAAGCGCGTTGACAATCGGCACCGTCGCGGTCTCAGACATGGCCTCCAGCCCTGACTGTGCGTAGGTACGCCAGACGATTGCCGAGACAAA
The DNA here is from genome assembly GCF_014335015.1 of Corynebacterium sp. LK31. Classification (NCBI taxonomy): domain Bacteria; kingdom Bacillati; phylum Actinomycetota; class Actinomycetes; order Mycobacteriales; family Corynebacteriaceae; genus Corynebacterium; species Corynebacterium sp. LK31. The sequence continues at coordinate 10,251 of NZ_PDGW01000012.1, forward strand.
ACGGCTGAGCACAGCAGCGGTGTCCTGGTAGGTCTCACCCTTGCCCATCTGCGAGTTTCCGGTTTCAACCACAATCGCGTTGCCGCCCAGAGCCGCAATGCCAGCGTCGAAGGAGAAACGGGTACGAGTCGACGTCTTGTCGAACAGCACCGCAACCGACTGTGGCCCCTCAAACGGCCGGCGGGAGTACGGCGCTGCCTTCAGCTCTGCAGCCAACTGCAGCACCTCAGCCTGCTCCTGTGGAGTCAGGTCATCATCGGCGAGAAAATGACGGAGCATCAGTTCCTAATTCCTTCCATTGTTGGCGACAGCCTCGGCGGCGTCGTTCAGGCAGGCATCAATCAACTCGACGGCGCGGTTGATTTCCTCATCACTGAGGTTCAGCGGCGGCACAATTCGCAGCACATTCGCCTGCGGCGCGTTCAGAATGACACCGCGCTCATAACCGGCGTTAACTGCTTCCTTCGCCAGGTTCTCGCACAGCACCAGCCCAAGCATGAAGCCGCGACCGCGCACGTGATCGACATGGTTTAACGACGCAAGCTTGCGAGCCAGGACTCTGCCCTTCTCGGTGACTCGATCGAGCAGCTTTTCTTCTTCCAGCGTCTCGATAACGGACAAACCAGCGGCGGCACAGACCGGGTTGCCACCGAAGGTGGTGCCGTGCGCACCTGGGGTGAACAGTTCTGCTGCGCGGCCGTTAGCGATGACAGCGCCCAACGGCAGTCCGCCGCCGAGCCCCTTAGCCAGGGTCATAACATCCGGCACGATGCCATCGTGCTGATGGGCAAACCACTGGCCGGTACGGCCAATGCCGGTCTGCACTTCGTCGACAATCATGAGGACGTCGAAGCGCTTGGTCAGTTCGCGGACGTCGGCGAGGTATCCCTCTGGCGGTGCGACCACGCCGGTCTCACCCTGAATTGGTTCCAGAATCACCGCTGCGACACCCAACGGATCGGATTCGATGGTCTTGGTAAGGAAGTCAATGTCACCGTAGGGCACGAACTCGACTCCACCCGGCATCGGTTCGAACGGGGTGCGCTTGTCCGGCTGACCGGTCATGGCAAGTGCTCCCATGGTGCGGCCGTGGAACCCGTGGTGGGTCGCGATAATACGGTTGCGCCCCGTCAAACGCGCCAGCTTGAATGCAGCCTCGTTGGCCTCGGTGCCGGAATTGCAGAACATAACCCGGGTGTCATCGGTGTCCCAGCCAGTGAGCTCAATGAGCTTCTCACCCAGTGCCAGTGGCGGCTCAGAGGCGAAAATGTTGGACACGTGCCCCAGCGTGGAAATCTGCTTGGACACGGCTTCCACGATCGCCGGATGCGCGTGACCCAACGCGTTGACTGCAATACCGGCGAGCAGGTCCAGGTATTCCTTGCCCTCGGAATCCGTGACAATAGCGCCCTTACCCTGCACAAGCTCAATGCGCGGCGTGCCGTAATTGTTCATCATCGTGTGTTGCCACTGCTGCTTGAAGTCGCTCATGTCGTCTTTCGACCTGCCTAACGTGTGTGTAGGTAAATTCTTGTCCGTCTTTTTCTGCCTTATCCGGGCTCTACCATTGTGCCGATACCGCCGGAAGTCATCAGCTCCAGCAGCACCGAGTGTGGCTGGCGGCCATCGATAACGTGGGCCGCAGGCACTCCCTGATCCACTGCGTTCAGGCAGGACTCCATCTTCGGAATCATGCCCGAGTCCAGCGTCGGAAGGATTTCTCGCAGGTGCGAAGTGGAAATCTTGGACACCAGCGAATCGCGGTTCGGCCAATCCGTGTAGAGACCCTCGACATTAGTCAGAATCACCAGACGGTTCGCGTTAATTGCCGATGCCAGTGCACCTGCTGCCGTGTCGGCGTTGATGTTGTAGACCTCTTTGCCGTCAGCGGACGGCGCAATCGTGGAGACCACCGGAATACGGCCGGCATCAATCAGGTCCAATAGCGTTTCCGAGTGCACCTCGGTGATATTGCCAACCAGCCCGATATCTGTCTCCTTGCCACCGACGTTTACCGTGCGTCGAGTACCGGTGAACAGGCCACCGTCCTCACCAGAGGTACCTACCGCATACGGCCCGTAGGCGTTGATGAGGTTCACTAGTTCGCGGCCGACCTGCCCGAAGAGAACCATGCGGACAATTTCCATGACCTCCGGAGTCGTGACGCGGAAACCGCCTCGGAACTCTCCCTCCAGCCCCAGGCGCTTGAGCATCGACGAAATCTGAGGACCGCCACCGTGGACAACCACCGGCTTCACACCCACGGTGCGCAGGAAAACCATGTCCTGCGCGAAGGCCTTCTTCAGTTTCAGGTCGGTCATCGCGTTACCGCCGTACTTGACCACCACAATCTTGTCACGGTGGTGCTGCAGCCACGGCAGGGCTTCCGCCAGCACATGTGCCCGCTGTTCGAAGGACAGCCCTTCGGTCAACTGGTGAACCATTGCAGAGTCTCCTCAAAACCTTTAGGACGAATATGCCGAGTTGATGTGAACGTAATCGTGGGAAAGGTCCGTCGTACGAATCGTGGCCTCTTCCGGATTACCAGTACCGAGGTCAACCTCAACGGCGATGTCCTTGCCGGACAGATCCACTTCACGAGCATCAGGCGTGCCACCAGTATCGCGACAGACTACGTGACCGTTGAAGGAAACCGTGATGTGCTCCGGATCCATATCCACCGGCGCGGTGCCGACAGCCGCCAACACACGACCCCAGTTCGGGTCCGAACCGAACATCGCACACTTGAAGAGGTTGTCGCGGCCGATAATGCGAGCAGCTACCAGGGCATCTTCAGCGCCACCGGTGCCACGCACGGTCACCGACACACGTTTGGTCACGCCTTCGGCGTCCGACTGCATCTGGCGTGCGATGGAATCACACACGCTGAGCACTGCCTGATCGAGCTCCTCCTGCGAGGGCTTCACGCCAGAGGCACCGTTGGCCAAAATGATGACGGTGTCATTGGTGGATGTGGAGCCATCAATATCTAGGCGGTTAAACGTAACCTCGCTCGCCTTGGCAATAGCCTCGTGCGCCATTTCTGCGCTTACCGACGCATCCGTCGTAATCACACCGAGCATCGTGGCCATCGACGGGCTAATCATGCCAACACCCTTGCCCATAGCACCGACAGTGAATCCGTCACCATGCGCAACGGCCTGCTTTGCCACCAAGTCAGTGGTCAAGATGGCCTCTGCTGCAGCCGTACCTGCGGCGACATCGCCGCCCAGTTTCTCAATCAGCTTCGGCACACCTGCCAGCACAATGTCCATCGGCAACCGGTCACCAATCAAGCCAGTGGAACAGGCGCCAATCTCGGTAACGTCGACGCCGAGCCCATCTGCGACCTTTTGGCAAACTTCGAGGGCGTCGGCAATACCCGGCTGACCATTGCAGGCGTTGGCATTGCCGGAGTTCAGCACCACTGCCGACAGCTTGCCGTCAGCGATGTGCTTCTTGGATACCGTCACCGGCGCAGCCTGGACACGGTTGGTGGTAAAGACAGCCGCCGCGGTCTTCTCCGGCCCCTGGTTTACGATGAGCGCCATGTCCGGGTTTCCGCTGACCTTGATGCCGGCAATGACACCGCTGGCCGCGAACCCCTGAGGTGCACATACGCCGCCTTCGTCACCAGCGACGTTGACAAGACCTTCTTTTTCTTCCTTCATCATGGGGCAACTCCTACCAGGGGAAGTCCTGCAGTTTCATTCTGTCCAGTAACCAAATTCATGCACTGAACTGCGGCACCACCGGTGCCCTTTGTCAGATTGTCAATCGCCGAGGTCAGCACCAGGCGCTTGGCGCGTTCATCTACCTCGACCTGAATCTGAACCAAGTTAGAGCCAATTACCGACTGTGTCTGCGGCAGCAGCCCTTCGGCCAACACCTGCACAAACGGCTCATCCTTGTAGAACTCGAGGTAGGCTTCCCGTGCGGCTGCCTCCGTAACCCCGTCGACAAGCGGGGCGGTAATAGTGGTGAGAATGCCGCGCGACGTCGGGGCGAGTACGGGCGTGAAGCTGACGGTGAGATCCTCTGCGTACGGTTTGAGGTTCTGCAGGAACTCTGCGGTGTGGCGGTGCCTGCCCGCAGTGTTGTAGGCGCGGAGATTGCCCATAACCTCGGACCCGAGCAGGGGCACAGCCGCCTTCTTGCCCGCACCGGAGGTACCGGTGATGGAAACAACGGACAGGTCCGGCTTAACCAGGTTCTTTGCAACTGCCGGCAGCGCCGTAATTGTACCCCCAGTGGGGAAACAACCCGGCACAGCAATGCGCTTCGAAGCAGCCACTACTTCCCTGTTGCCCGGCAGCTCTGGAATACCGTAAGTCCAGGTACCGGCGTACTCCGAGCCGTAGTAGTGCTCCCACTCAGCGGCATCCTGCAGGCGGAAATCCGCGCCGCAGTCAATAATCACCGTGTCATCCCCCAACTGCTCTGCAATCGCAGCCGAATGACCGTGGGGCAGACCGAGGAACACCACGTCATGTCCAGCGAGTGTGTCACCATTAGTCGGCTCAATACGACGGTCAGCCAAAGGTGCCACATGAGGCATAATGTCGCCCACACGAGCACCCGCGTTGGATGCTCCCGTCAGTGCGCCGATGGTTAGTTCGCCGGAAAGGTACGCCGGGTGCGACAACAGGATGCGGAGGATCTCTCCTCCTGCGTAACCGGTCGCACCGGCAATGGCAACGGAAATACTCATGTCAAACATTCAACACTTTTATTCACTGCGTTGCAAGATATTCATAGAATTCGTTGCCAAAGTGCTGGAATCCTACCAATGTGACGTGAGTGATTTATGAATATAACGCCGTCGTCGGTACATACATCGCGTTCGCCGAGCACGGCAGATTACTCAACGAACGCGACGCTTGGCTCCTGACTCATCACGCCATCTGCCCACTGCGCCACCGATGACGTCGTGGTGTAGAGATAGTAACCTGACTCCTCCGGTGCGACGCTGCCATCAAAAGCCACCGCGCCCGAGAACACCGCCGCTAGCTGGCCGTCGATAAAAAGCGGTCCGCCCGAATCGCCTACCTGCAACGCCGCGGGGCGCTCCATGCGCGCCAACACCGAGTCTTCCCGCACGCACTGTTGATACTTCACCGGACACATCGAAGCGGTGACGGTCGCCGACGGCAGCGTGCCATCCGCAACATCGCCGAGCAGCGATCGCCCATAGACCGTGCCTGCCGTTTCTTGCTCCGAAAACGCTTGACGACGTTCCATTGCGGGATACCCCGGAAGAGCTGCGTCGCCCGCAAGGTGAACAAGCGCTACGTCACCGGTGGGCGCAATTTCCCAGCTATCGATAGGAACACGGTGGGAATCCTGACCGAAACCGACCTCTACTTCCCCAGCCTGCTGCGGGACATCACGCACGCAGTGGGCGGCGGTCATTACCCACTGCGGGGCGATTGCAGTTCCTGTGCAAAAGTTTCCGGTATGGGGACTGGTCCGGACCATGATCGCCACCACGGAGTCCGCCGCCACACTAGGCGCAGCAGCCTCCCCGCCAACCAGCGCAGCCGCACTCGGCGCGCCGGTGAGCAATAGACCTGCCGTGACAGCAGCTGCAGCCACAGTCGCCGCAGGCTTCGCGCTGCTCACAGCGCACGCCCCAACGCGCTGCTCTCGCGCCTCTGCGCTATTCAGCCTGTTGCCGCGGTGCCGCAAGATGCCAATCATGGGTATCTCTCCCTGTGGTCTCCCCTTTTAGCCGCGCAACTGAGCGCCATGACGGGTAGTGGCCAGCTCAATGGCCGCTTCACGAGCTGCGGAAGCTTCCTCTTCCTTCAGCGTACGGTCCGGTGCGCGGAAACGCAGGGAGTACGCCAGTGAGCGAACGCCTTCGCCCATCTGCTCGGAACGGTAAACATCGAAGATACGAATGGATTCGAGGAGCTCACCGGCACCTTCCACCAGAGTCTTCTCCACCTCTGCGGCGGAGACCTCATCGCTGACAACAAGCGCGACGTCCTGGTGGACAGCCGGGAACGGGCTGAGTACCGGCGCCGGCAGGTGCTCCGTCACTGGCAGTGCATCGAGATTAATCTCCATCGCGCAGGTGCGCTCCGGCAGACCAGCGTCCTTGCACACCTTCGGGTGCAGCTCACCGGCGTGGCCGACGACCTCGCCGTCGACAAGCAGCTCAGCGCAGCGGCCCGGGTGCCACGGCAGCACCTCAGCGTTGCGGATCTCCAGCTCGACGTTGGCAGCACGGGCTACGGCTTGCGCGGCTTCGATGGCGTCCGCGACGGTGTACGCGGCCTCGTCACCCCACGGGCTATCCAGGCGGATACGACCGCAGGCGACAGTGGCGACGTGCAGCGGCTGCTCCGGCAGCGAGTCCAGCAGCTCGGCGCGCTCGGCCTCGCTCGGCAGACCCGCGGTAGACGGCATCGGCGAGACACCGTTACCGCGCTCGATGGATACCTGCTCCACACCGTAGAGCGACAGGTCGACCTGGCCGCGAGCAACATTGCGCTTCAGCGATTCAAGCATGGACGGCAGCAGAGTCGTGCCCAGCTGAGCGTGGTCGGACTCCAACGGGTTGATGACCTTGACGGTGTTACGACGCGGGTCATCAGCGTCCAGGCCCCAGACGTCGAAGACATCGTTGGCAATGAACGGTGTCGGCAGAATCTCCAGGTAGCCATTGTGAGCCAGCGCGTGGCCGACGAAGCGGCGACGCAGCTGACGCTCGGTCAGACCGCGACCGGCCGGGGCGATTGGGAGGATAACCGGAATGTCTTCCAGGCCCTCCAGACGTAGGATTTCCTCAACCAGGTCAGCGGACATGGTCAGGTCCGAGCGCCAGGTCGGCGGAGTGACAGCCAGGCGGTCACCGTTGTCGACGACCTCGCAACCGACCTCGCGCAGGCGTCCAATGACGGTCTCACGCGGGTAATCAACGCCCGCAACTTCGCTGGCGCGGTTGACGGCAAAGTCAATAGTCGGCATGGCGGCAACCTCACCGAGCAGGGTGCGACCAGTGTCGATAGTGCCGCCGGCGATGTCAGCGAGCAGCTGGCAGGCCAGATCCAAAGCCGGCTCGACCAGAGCGGTGTCCACGCCGCGCTCGAAACGTCGTGAAGCCTCAGAGCTCAGCTTGTGGCGGCGACCACTGCGGAAGACGTGCAGCGGCGACCAGTTGGCGGCCTCGAAGACAACATCGGTGGTGTCGTCGGCGATCTCGGAGGTGAGACCACCCATGATGCCGGCCAGCGACTGAATACCGTTGTCGTCGCAGATGACAACGTCCGCCGGGTCGAGCTTGCGGTCCACGTGGTCGAGAGTGGTCAGAGTCTCGCCGGCCTTAGCGTTGCGGATGTGCAGGCCACCAGCGATCTTGGAACCGTCGAAAGCGTGCATCGGCTGACCGAGCAGTAGCATCACATAGTTGGTGACGTCCGTGGCCACGTTGACCGGACGCTGACCAGCCAGCAGCAGGCGGCGACGCATCCACCACGGGGTCTCGGCGTTCGGGTCGATGCCGGTGACTCGGCGCAGACCAAAGCGGCGGGTGTCGGTGTCCTCGTCGATAGTGACGTTCAGGACCTCACCTTCGACCGGCAGCTCGTTGACCTTGGCTGGATCGGCGAAGTCGAGGTTGAAGGCGGAGCAGATCTCGCGGCCCAGACCGCGGGCCGACAGCGCGTAACCGCGGTCCGGGGTGATGTTGACCTCGAACTTCTCGTCATCGAGACCGATGAATTCCTTAGCGCACGAACCCAGCTCAGCTGGGGCCGACGGCAGCGTCAGAATACCGGCGGAGGAATCGGTCATACCCAGCTCAGCTTCGGAGCAGAGCATGCCGTTGGAAACCTTGCCGTAAGTCTTCCGTGCGGAAATCTCGAACCCACCCGGCAGCACGCAGCCCGGCAGCGCGACGATAACAATGGAGCCCTCTTCGAAGTTGCGGGCACCACAGATGATCTCCTGCAGCTCGCCGGTGCCATTGGCATCACCGACATTGACCTGACAGAAGCGAATTGGCTTCTTAAAGCCCTCGAGCTCCTCAATGTGGTCGACGCGACCGAAAACCAGCGGCCCCTCGACCTTCTCCAGCGGCTCGTGCCCCTCGGTTTCAAAACCAACGCGGACAAAGCCCTCATCCAACTCGTCCGGGGTAACGGACCAGTCCGGGTTGATGGTGTTCTCTGGGCCGCGAACGATTTCAGTGACCCACGACTGTGGAATGAACATGTAAGTAAAACTCCTATCTGTAGGTCAGTGAATTAGCCGCGGATACCGAACGGCTGCGTGAAGCGGACGTCGCCTTCGACCATGTCGCGCATGTCAGTCAGGCCATTGCGGAACTGCAGGGTGCGCTCCAGGCCCATGCCGAACGCGAAGCCCGAGTACACCTCCGGGTCAATGCCAGAGGCCCGCAGCACGTTCGGGTTGACCATGCCGCAGCCACCCCACTCGATCCAGCCTGCGCCGCCCTTCTTATTCGGGAACCAGACGTCAACCTCAGCGGACGGTTCAGTGAACGGGAAGTAGTTGGTGCGCATGCGGGTCTTGGTCTCCGGACCGAACAGCGCCTTTGCCATGTGATCCAGCGTGCCGCGCAGGTGCCCCATGGTCAGCCCCTTGTCCACAGCGAGTCCCTCCACCTGGTGGAAGACCGGGGTGTGGGTGGCGTCGAGCTCATCGGTGCGGAAGGTACGGCCCGGGCAGATAACGTAAATCGGCAGGTCACGTGACTGCAGAGTGCGAACCTGGACCGGCGAGGTGTGCGTACGCAGCACCTGCTTGGATCCTTCCGGCGCAATGTGGAAAGTATCCTGCAGAGTACGAGCCGGGTGATCCGGCAGGAAGTTCAGCGCGTCAAAGTTGAAGTACTCGGCTTCGACCTCTGGGCCCTCGGCGATTTCCCAGCCCATGCCCACGAAGATGTCACCAATCTGCTCGGACAGGATGGTAATTGGGTGCATACCGCCACGCTGACTCTGCGTGGTGTCCACCGACACGTCGATACGCTCCGCGACCAGGCGACGCGCGTTTTCCTCTTCCTCCAGCACTGCAAGACGCTCAGCATAGTGCTTTTCGACGGCTCCGCGAACAACATTTACGCGACGACCAGCATCCTTGCGCTCAGCCTTCGGAATGGAGCCCAGCGCGCGGCGAGCCTGCGGAATGTAGCCTTCATCCCCCAAGTGCTCACGGCGGGCGGCAGAAAGCTCATCCAGGTTGCCGGCAGCATCAAAGGCACCCGTGGCCTTCTGCGCAGCCGCCTGGAGGGCTTCCTCGGAAAGATCGATAGGATTTGGCGAATCGCTCACGTGTCAACCACTTCTATATAGGACTATCAGTTCTTGTGATGGAACAATCATAGTCGAGGATAACTGCACACGTGCATGCACCTCACCATCGAGGTTTCCTACTTACCCCGAACCGTCTCCCACAGGCACATGGCCGCTGCGGTGGCGAGGTTCAACGACTCTGCCTCGCCCTTAATCGGGATGGACACACTTGCCCCCGCCGAGGCCGTAATCTCCTCCGACAGGCCATGGGCTTCGTTGCCGAAAAGCCAGGCGACGGGACCGTCGGGAAGCGCATCAACGCCGAGCGTGAGAGCGCCATCCATCGCCGTGGCGAGGGTGGTAAAGCCCGCTTCCCTGACTTTCTCCATAACGACATCAATATCGCGCTCGCGTGCGACAGGGGTATGAAAAACAGAACCTGCCGACGAACGCACGGCCTTAGAATTCAACGGGTCAACCGAATCGCCAGCAAGGATAACCGCACCAGCTCCGAGAGCATCAGTCATACGCACAATCGTGCCGACATTACCCGGGTCATTGCACTCCACCGGAATCACCAGACAGCCGGACTGCTTTCCAACCTCAATGGCCTCTTCCAACGAAATGGACACCGCACCTGTGTCGCAGACAGCGAAGAGTCCGGTGGTGGTGACAGTTTCACTTAAAGAGCGGGCGGCGGCGGCGTCGATAAGCGAAACAGACTTACGCTGCGTCCCCGATTCGAGATACCCCGTGAGCAGCTCGCGGAACTGCTCGGCGGCGGCAGCGGTGACGAAAATTTCTACGACAGCCTCTGCGCGGATAGCCGCATCGACGGAATTGAAGCCCTCGATGAGGAAGCGCCCGGCCTTCTTCCGCTTGGCCGCACGGTGGAGCTGAATAGCCGCCGAGACTCGCGGGGTGCGAGGAGTAAACGGCTCGTCGTTGAAGTACAGCGCAGAGTTCATAGTGATTAATCCTAGTGATGCGGCTCGGGATTCATAACCGCCAGCAGGCCAGTGCGGATACGAAAAACCACCGTCGAGGTTATTCGTTAACCCAATCGACGGTGGTTTTTCAAAGATGTTGGCAGGCGCACTGCCGGTCGCAGGCGCTTGCCGACGCTACGTACGAGTTACCTCGTAGCTGCTTTACTTAGCAGCAGGAGCGTTGACGTCCTCCGGCAGAGCATCCTTAGCGACCTTGACCAGAGCAGCGAATGCCTGCGGGTCGTTGACAGCCATCTCAGCCAGGTTCTTACGGTCAACCTCAACGCCAGCCAGGTTCAGACCCTGGACGAAGCGGTTGTAGGTGATGTCGTTAGCGCGGGCAGCAGCGTTGATGCGCTGAATCCACAGACGACGGAACTGACCCTTACGGTGGCGGCGATCGCGGAACTCGTAGGTCTTGGAGTGGAGCATCTGCTCCTTGGCCTTGCGGTACAGGCGGGAGCGCTGACCACGGTAGCCCTTTGCGGAATCGAGAACTTCGCGACGCTTCTTCTTAGCGTTAACAGACCGCTTCACACGTGCCACGGTGATACTTCCTTTTCGTTGTCTTTAAGAACTAGTGAAATTAAGAGGGCGATTGCCCTGGGACGAGACTTGAAAAACTAAGCCTTGCCCAGCAGACGCTTGACGCGCTTGACGTCCGACTTAGCAACGTCCGTGGTGCCCTTCAGGCGACGGGTACGAGTGGACGGCTTGCCCTCCAGGAGGTGGCGGCGGTTAGCCTGCTCGCGGCGCAGCTTGCCGGAACCGGTAACCTTGATGCGCTTTGCGGTGCCCTTGTGGGTCTTCTGCTTCATGTTAAAACTCTCCCCTACCGATCTTTGACGCTCGTGGCGCAAAAATCTCGTTTACAACCATTTCTGGTCAGGTCGGTTACTTCTTACCCTTATTCCGAACCGGCCCCAGGACCATAGTCATGTTGCGACCGTCCTGCTTCGGGCGAGACTCGACAATGCCGTACTCTTCGACATCGGCGGCCAGACGCTCCAACAGGCGGAATCCCAGTTCTGGACGAGACTGTTCACGGCCACGGAACATAATCGTGACCTTGACCTTCGAACCCTTCTCCAAGAAACGAACAACGTTGTTCTTCTTGGTTTCGTAGTCGTGGTCATCAATCTTCGGACGGAACTTCTGCTCCTTGACCACAGTCTGCTGCTGGTTCTTTCGAGCCTCGCGTGCCTTCTGGGCTTGTTCGTACTTGAACTTGCCGTAGTCCATAATCTTGGCGACCGGCGGCTTTGCTCGCGGAGCAACCTCAACCAGGTCAAGGTCTGCTTCGTAAGCGAGCTTGAGTGCGTCACCGGTGCGGACAACGCCCACCTGCTCACCATTCGGTCCTACAAGGCGGACTTCCGGTACTCGAATATCCTCGTTAATACGAGCTTCAGCGCTGATGTGGCCTCCTAGGTTGAACCTGAACAATCTTCGTTTCAAACCGCGATAGCAAGCGGGAAAGGAAGAAAAGCCACGCGTCTACAGCGGATTACTACACACTGTATAAGGACGCCTTCCAATCGTGCGATGTGACATCACCGATTAGGGTGGACCCCGGCGCTACCGTAATTCTTTGGCGCACCTAGGGTGGGACTTAAATCCTCTTCGCTGCCGAATGCAACTAAATGCTCCCCGAAGGCAGCAAGCATCGCATTCTGGCGGTCGTAGACGAGATGTTAACACAGCTGTTCTCGCACACCAAAACCGACTCTTATGCCAGGTTATTTACCATCAGCTCCCCGGCGCGAAACCGAGCGCTAAATAGCGCAATCCGAATTGTAATCAGATTGGTAGATTCTCTCCATAGTTTTTAGGCCAAACACGATTAAAGTCGTCACAATGAATACTGGCTCCAACGGCTTTGGCCCTAAAGCCGAGAACACCAATCCTAATCAGCATTCCGCCCGATACGGCAAGCCACCGACCGGCGATTTTGTCCTGACCGGCGACTCCGTCTCAGAGCTTTCCCATGCTCTGGCAGATCTCGAGGCTAGCTCGCTTCGGCTGGCTCAGCTCACCCATACTTGGCAGGTACGCCTTTCCCAGGCAAGCGAGCACGAGCCGACCGTACCGCGCTCGCCTCAAACTATGGGCACGGAATCTGCGCCAGCACCTCAAGCGCCGCCCCATGCTGCACCTCAAGGGACACCTCAACACAATCCGCAACCGCCGCCAGCACACAGTCCGCCACTAGAGCAGGCGCCTCCTCCCCGTTGGGAACCGCAGGCTGAGCAGGCACTGACCACACCGCAGTATCCCCAGCAGTCTCAGCAGATGCAGGTGCCACCACCGCCAACGCAAGCTGACTGGCGGAACCAACCAGCACCCCTGCCACAGAGCGACGCAACTGCGCAGCCGATGTTCGGCTTCCCCTCTGCCCACCAATGGCGGCGGGATTCGAAGTCGCCACAGTCTTCTCCCACAGACTCCACCCCGCCACCGAAGCTGCCAGAGGCATCGCGCGAACCTCGCGAGCCCTGGTGGCGCAACGAGAAGGCAATCATCAGAATCATCGCCATCTTCGGTGGTCTCATCACCGCTGCCGGTATCGCGTTTTTCGTCGCGGTCGCAATCCAATCCGGCCTGATTGGACCGGCCGGTCGTGTGGTCCTGGCTTACTTGTTGGCCGCTGTGCTCGCGGTCGCGGCTGTGCGAGCGCACCGTCGTCAAGCACCGCCTGCTGGTGTGACGGCGTTGATTGCGACATCACTAGCCGCTGCGCACCTGACAACGATGTCGATGTCCTACCTCCTCGACTGGATTCCGGTGGCCGCGACGCTGGTCATCATGCTGCCTTTCGCCGCAGTCGGTCTATACGGCGCGCGGTGGACGAAGTCGAGTGCAACCGCGGCGTGGACAATCACAATCAACACCGGATTAATGCTGTGGGCGACGATCGGCCTCAACTTCCACGCCCGCCCGCTGAGCTCTTCGCTCGCGCAAATCACCCTTCAACTGATGGTCATCGCCGCTATCGTCTGCCTCCTGAACGTCCCCTTCCGGAAGTACGTAGTCGCATTCCTGCTCGGCGCAAACGTTCTCATCGGCGTAATCACGACCAACAATGCACTGGTGATGCCCGCAATCGCCGCACTCACCATTGCCCTTTTCGTGTTTGCCCAGTTCGGTCCGCTGGCGTTGACTCGCCAACTCACTCCCGAGCTTGACGACGAGCCTTCGGAAACCAGCACTTGGGAAGACGATCTGGTCACCATCACGTCAGTAGTTGCCTTCTCGACTCCGGTTGTAGCTGCAGTCCCAATGGTCAACGCCGCACAGTCCGCCTCCAGCCTCTGGCTGCTGTTCTACGGCGGATTCGTGCTGTTCATCGCAATTGCTGCAGTATTCCTTTGGAACCGTGCCATCTTCCGCTATCTCGCCCCAATGGCCTTGGCCACGGCAATCCTGCCCTGGCTAGCGCTCGCGGTGGCAGGCCCGGAAAGGAGCTCAGGAACCGATACTGGAACCCACACTTGGGGTCTCATCCCAATCTCCATCGGTGCCGCGCTTTTTGTCTGGGCGCTGGCCACAGCACCGAAGCACGGCGCGATTGGCGCACGACTACAGGCTCCTGAACCAACCCGGGATGCCGTGGCACCATATACAAAGATTGCGGCACTGACCTGGCTGCTCGGCGCAACGGTAGTACACCTCTACATCCTGCCCGCAGCATTGAATGCCGGTGCTGCGGACGACTACTCGGCAACGTGGGCAGAAATGCTTTCGCTGTTGTTCCTGCTGTGCGCCGACGTCGGCCTGGCCGTGACGGCAGCGAGGTCGCAGCTACCGCCAGCTTTTGCACTGATTGGCCTGGCTGCACTGGGTATGCCATTTATCGTGCTGCTCACAACTATTGGCGTGAGCTTCAATGCTGCACACATGTTGCTGAGTATTTTCTGGGCCACGATTGCCGGCATGCTGGTGCTATCGAAGAGGTTCCACCACATTCCGGCGCGACTGGCAGCGGGTTTGACGATTGCGGCGCTGTCTATCGTCAAGCTGATCTTCTACGACATGGCAACACTCGATGGCGTTATCCGCGCCTTGGCGTTCCTCGGCTGTGGTTTGATTCTGCTGGCCATGGCGGTCTCCGGGGCGAAGCAGAAGAGTGCCGAGGAGCCGGCGGCACCGGAGCGTGACGGCACCGCCAGCGATACTGACGCTGCCGGCACTGCTGCCGACGCTGCCGGCGCGAGCGGCGCAGCAGATGCCGACCCCGCTGCTGACAGACTGGAAGGCTTCACCCGCACCGGCGGTCCTGGAATTTCCGACGGAAACGAGCCGACTACCTAAGCTACTTAAGCAGCGGCTTCAGGTACTGCCCGGTGTGGGAGCCGGAACAGTTCGCGACATCCTCCGGCGTGCCCTCTACAACCACGGTGCCACCGCCGGAGCCGCCTTCCGGCCCCATGTCGATGATCCAATCCGCAGACTTGATGACATCCAAATTGTGCTCAATGACAATGACGGTGTTGCCCTTGTCCACCAGGCCCTGCAACACCAACATGAGCTTGCGGATGTCCTCAAAATGCAGCCCCGTGGTCGGCTCATCCAAGATGTAGACCGTCCGGCCATTGGAGCGCTTCTGCAGCTCACTGGCCAACTTCACGCGCTGAGCCTCACCACCCGAGAGCGTGGTTGCCGCCTGCCCGAGACGGACATAGCCCAGGCCGACGTCGACAAGCGTATTGAGATAACGCGCAATCGACTGAATCGGCTCGAAGAACTCCGCTGCCTCGGAGATGGGCATGTCCAGAACCTCAGCGATGGTCTTGCCCTTGTAACGAACCTCCAGCGTTTCGCGGTTGTAGCGCGCGCCGTGGCAAACCTCGCAAGGCACATAGACGTCCGGCAGGAAGTTCATCTCAATCTTGATGGTGCCGTCGCCCTTACACGCCTCACAGCGGCCGCCCTTGACGTTGAAGCTGAATCGACCGGGCTTATAGCCACGAACCTTGGCCTCTTGCGTCTCGGCGAAGAGGTTGCGGATCTTGTCGAACACACCGGTGTACGTCGCTGGGTTGGAACGCGGGGTGCGACCAATCGGCGACTGATCAACTTGCACCAGCTTGTCCAGCTGATCCAACCCCTCCACGCGGCTGTGTCGACCCGGCACCTGACGAGCACCGTTGAGCTCGTTGCTCATCACCTTGGCCAGGATTTCGTTGACCAAGGTGGACTTGCCGGACCCGGAAACACCCGTAACGCAGGTCAACACGCCGAGGGGGAACTTCACGTCAATCTTCTTCAGGTTGTTTTCGCGAGCGCCCTTGACCGTCACCATGCGCGACTTATCAATCGCACGACGGTTCTCCGGCACCGCCAATACCCGACGACCCGAGAGATACGCACCTGTCAGTGATTCCTCGCAGTCAACGATGCCAGACGGTTCACCCTGGTAGACGATTTGTCCACCGTATTCACCGGCCTTTGGCCCAATGTCGACCAGCCAATCGGCCTCGCGAATCGTGTCCTCATCATGCTCGACCACAATCAGGGTATTGCCCAGGTCGCGCAGGTTTTTCAGAGTCTTGATTAGACGGTTGTTATCACGCTGGTGAAGACCAATCGAGGGCTCATCCAAGACGTAGAGCACGCCAGCGAGCCCCGAACCAATCTGTGTGGCCAGACGAATTCGCTGCGCTTCACCACCGGACAGCGTGCCTGCCGAACGAGACAGGGACAGATAATCCAGGCCAACGTCAAGCAGGAATTTCAGACGAGCCTGCACCTCACGCAGAACACGCCCGGCAATCATTTCCTCGCGCTTGCCCAGAGTCAGCGAATTCAGGAATGCCGAGCCATCGTGAACCGATAGCTCTGTCAGCTCGGCAATATTCTTCTGCCCGAACTCCGCCGAATCCAACGTCACCGAAAGAATCTCCGGACGCAAACGAGTACCGCTACATGCCGGGCACGGCACCTCACGCATGTACCCCTGGAAACGCTCCTTCTGAGAGTCGCTCTCCGCCTGTGACAGCTTGCGGTGCAGGTACGGCATCACGCCTTCGAAAGGTGCGGTGTACTGGCGAGTACGGCCGTAGCGATTGCGGTAACGCACCGTGACCTTGTGGCTGGAACCATGCAGCAGGGCCTTGCGCTGCGGCGCTGTGAGGTCTTCGAAAGGCGTGGTCGGGTCGAAGCTCATCTCGGTGGCGAGGCCTTCAACCAGCTTTTCAAAGTACTTCTTGTTCAGCGTCTGCCGCCACGGCGCAATCGCCTCAATCGTCGGCAGCGACGGATCTGGAATCACCAGGTCCGTGTCCACCTCCAGCTTGGTACCGATACCGTCACACTCCGGGCACGCACCATACGGCGAGTTAAAGGAAAACGACCGTGGCTCCAACTCATCGATAGCAATACGGTGCCCATTCGGGCAGGCCATCTTCTCCGAGAACCGCTGGGTTCGACGCGGGTCGTCCGCCTCTAGCCCGACGGCGTCGATGACCACGACGCCGTCGGCAAGCAGAAGCGCCGTTTCGACGGAATCGGTGAGCCTGCGCTGCTGCGACTCCTTCACCTGGAGACGGTCAATGACCACGTCAATGTCATGCTTGACCTGCTTCTTCAGCTTCGGCGGATCCGTTAGACGGTGCATTTCACCATCGACGATGACACGCGCGTATCCCTCGGATGCGAGGCGTTCAAACAGGTCGACGAATTCACCCTTGCGCGTGCGCACGACGGGTGCGAGGACCTGGAATTTGGTGCCCTCCGGCATCTCCATGACCTGATCGACAATCTGCTGTGGAGTCTGTGAGGAGATTACTTCCCCACAGGTCGGACAGTGCGGAGTACCGGTGCGCGCGTAGAGCAGACGCAGGTAGTCATACACTTCTGTGATGGTTCCGACGGTCGAGCGCGGGTTGCGGTTCGTCGACTTCTGGTCGATCGACACCGCCGGCGAGAGCCCCTCAATCATCTCTACATCGGGTTTTTCCATCTGTCCCAGGAACATGCGCGCATAGGAGCTCAGCGACTCCACGTAACGGCGCTGGCCCTCGGCGAAGATTGTGTCAAATGCCAGTGACGATTTACCCGACCCCGACAGACCGGTGAAAACCACCATCTTGTCTCTGGGCAAATCGATGTCAACACCCTGCAGGTTATGCTCGCGGGCGCCTCTGACCACTAGACGTTCAGCCACAGTGGGAAACCTCAATTCGTCGACGATTCACTGCCGACTAGTCTACAGTCCATAACCAGTTTTTCGCACATGTGTTCAGAGACTCGCGGTTACGTTGCGTTCCTAGCGCGCCGACAGACACCTCATTACCCTGGGGCGCATGAACGACGTCATTACAATTAGCCCCTACTCCAACGCGCCGAGCACGCGCGGCGTTGAACGCATTGACTACGGCAATGTCACTATTTATAAGACCTCCGTCGGACCGATGGACAACAACGTCTACCTTTTGGTCGACTCCCGCGAGCCCGACAGTTCTCTACTTATCGACGCCGCCACCGACGCCGAGCACCTAATCCGCCTGGTTGAGCACGTCGGCGCGCAGGTGCGCACGATTGTCACCACGCACTCCCACGGCGATCACGTCCAGGCGCTCGGCGAACTTCTACAGGCATTCCCGGCCCGCCACATCACGTCCAGCCTCGACGCTGCCGACATTCCCGAGCCCGCCGACCAGCAGCTCGACGGCGGCGAGACCATTACTTTCGGCCAGGGCATCACGCTTCCCATGTTCATCCTGCGCGGGCACACCAAAGGCGGCCTCTGTCTCGACCTGTCCGCCAAGGAAACCGGCGCGCTTTCCGACGACACCCCGTCACACCACCTCTTCGTCGGTGACAGCATCTTCCCCGGCGGCGTCGGTAAAACGTACTCGCCCGAGGATTTTTCGCAGCTTATCGACGATGTCGAGAGCCGTGTCTTCCACGTCTACCCCGCCGACTCGGTGATTCACCCCGGCCACGGTAAGGACACCACGGTCGGAGTCGAGAGCCCCGAGGTGGAGAACTGGCGCGAGCGTGGTTGGTAGAGATGGGCGCTGACTGTGCGTAGTTCGCTGAGCGTAGTGAGCTGTGCGTAGTCGACGGCGCCGACCTATGTCCGCTTGGTTTTTGCAGCATACGGTGAGTCGAGCCTGAAAACCTCGTCATTCCCACGACATAATTAGGCCAGGCTGCGTAGGATTAATAGTGAATTACAGCGACCAGGTGGCCAAAAACACGGTTTCACCTGGACGACAAAGGAGATGGAATTTAGATGATTCGCAAGTTTGCCCGACCAATGCTGGCCTCGGTTTTCGTTGCCGACGGTGTCGACACGCTGATGAACCAGAAGGATCATGAAGAGGGCGCACGCGACCTGATTGCCCGCGTCCGCTCCGTAACCCCGAACCAGTACAACAAGTACGTGCCGCGCAACGAAAAGACCGTCGTCCAGGTCATCGCTGGCACTAAGGTCGCTGCTGGTTCCCTCTACGCTCTGGGTAAAGCCCCGCGCCTGTCCGCAACCGCCCTGGTCGCTGCACAGGTTCCGACGATGCTGGCTCGCCACGCATTCTGGGAGACCCAGGATGAGAAGGAAAAGGCAGCTCGCCGCACGGGCTTCCTCACCAACATTGGCCTGCTGGGTGGCCTGTTCCTGGCTACTGCTGACACCGACGGCAAGCCGGGCGTCGCTTGGCGCGCCGAGAAGGCTGGCAAGCAGCTGAACAAGAAGGTTCAGTCCGCACTGCCGACCAAGTCCGAGACCGAGCAGCGCTCTGAGGAAATCAGCGCCGCCTTCGCTTCTGCCGGCGAGAACGTCCGCGAGAAGGCCGGCCAGCTCCGAGACCGCGCTTCTGAGGCCACCGATGGGGCTCGTGAATACGTCGAGGACAACAAGGACGGCTGGCGCGAGCAGCTCACCGACGCCTTCGACACCGCTAAGAGCTACGTCGAGGACAACAAGGACGACTGGATTGCCAAGGCTACCGAGCTCGCTGAGGACGCTCGCGACTACGCCGAGGACCTGGGCAAGGATCTCAAGAAGGACACTCGCAAGCAGCGCAAGGAACTGCGCAAGCGCGCAGCCAAGGCTTCCAAGGAGGCCAAGAAGTCCGCAAAGAAGGCGCAGAAGCGCCTGCAGTAAGTTTGCTGCCGCAGTTAAGGCGGTATACTTAAACGCTCCCCACGC
This sequence comes from Corynebacterium sp. LK31, assembly GCF_014335015.1. Taxonomy (NCBI): domain Bacteria; kingdom Bacillati; phylum Actinomycetota; class Actinomycetes; order Mycobacteriales; family Corynebacteriaceae; genus Corynebacterium; species Corynebacterium sp. LK31. The sequence continues at coordinate 29,657 of NZ_PDGW01000012.1, forward strand.
CACTACGCGTGCGGGAGCGTTTTCATATTTTTATATTCATTCAGCACATCAGTTAGCACTAATTCAGCGATTCGTTGAGGAGACCAGGTTGGCGTCGCGCGCATCCGAGCCCGGGCAGGACCAGACAGGCCGCATTGGCCACACTGGCCAGGCAGGTCTGCCGGACCAAGCAAGTTCAGCACCACAGCGAGAAGAAGAGAGTACCCTCGCTGCCGAACAGGCCTACGTCGACCGTGCGTTCAGCTTCCTCGACCGGGCACGCGAGCGCGACCAAGAGTACCTGCGCCAGGTCATGCTCATCGACGACCCAGACCCGCAAGCCCGCGTTGAACGCGAGGTGGAATACCACCGACTACAGGCTAATCTGGACCGCTACCGCTCAGCCGAGATTGGCCTGGTCTTTGGTCGAATCGATATCGATGACACAGACCCCGACAATCCTTTGTCAGAGGAAGGGCCGGGGGCGACCGTCGATAAGCGATACATCGGGCGAATCGGCCTGTCCGATGAAGACGACGACTACCGCACGGTCATCATGGATTGGCGTGCCGACGGCGCGCGCCCGTTTTACCTGGCCACGACCGCGCATCCCGAGGGAGTCAGTCTGCGCCGACACCTGCGCACTCACGGCCGGAAGGTCCGCAGCATTGACGACGAATGGCTCTCCGGCGAGGAAGCCGACAGCGCACACGAGACCGAAGTTGAAGCGGGCGTCGGTGGCGAATCGGTCCTGCGGGAGGTCATGAATCAAGCGCGCACCGGCCATATGCGCGGCATTGTGGAGACCATTCAGCGCGAGCAGGACCTCATCATCCGCGACTCCACCCGCGGCACCCTGGTCGTCCAGGGCGGTCCCGGCACAGGCAAGACGGCAGTGGCGCTGCATCGCGTCGCATGGCTTCTCTATACCTACCGCGATCAACTGGCGAAAACCGGTGTCCTCATCATCGGCCCGAACACAACCTTCCTCGACTACATCTCGCGCGTGCTGCCGAGCCTCGGCGAAACGGGCGTGGTACTGACCACCATTGCCGATCTCTACCCCGGCGTGCGCGGTTCCAACGCGCTTATCGACGGACACAACCCCGAACCCCTGGTTGCGCAGGAAGTTAAGGGCTCGATTGAGATGCTCACTATCCTGCGCGAAGCCGTGCGGGCCTACCAGGAGCTCCCCGCGGAACCTCTTGAAGTCCGGAACGACAACATCACCCTGACGATCACACCTGACATGGTGAAAACTGCACGCACGCGTGCGCGGCGGACTCGGAAACCCCACAATCTGGCCCGGCCGATTTTCCGCGATCACGTGGTGGAGCTCCTGGCCGCGCAGATGGCCGAGGTCATCGGCGCCGACCCGCTGGGCGGCGAGAACCTGCTGTCCGTGACCGACGTTGCCGACTTACGTGACGAAATTGACGAATCGGGAGCAGTCGCCGACATCCTCGACGAGCTGTGGCCTGCGCTTACGCCCGAGCGGGTGCTGTCGGAACTGCTGAGCTCTCGCGAGGCCATCGACTACGCCGCCAGCGATTACGACGAGCTGACGCGCGAGGCTCTCTACCGGCCGGAAGGCACCGACTGGATGCCTTCCGACGCCCCGCTTCTCGACGAGCTGGCGGAACTCCTCGGCCCGGTTGGTGAATCGGAGGCCGATGAAGAGGATTGGCAGGCCCGCGTCGAGGAGGCGCAGGGCGCGTTGGATACCCTGTCCAGTTCTGCATCCCAGGATCTTGACGACGGCTTCGAGGCCGAGATTTTGTCAGCGTATGACGTCATCGATGCCGAGGCACTGGCCGAACGCCACCGTGAGCGCGACCTGCGATCCACCGCCGAGCGGGCGGCGGCGGATCGTCTGTGGGCCTACGGCCATGTCATCGTCGACGAGGCTCAGGAACTCTCCGCGATGGCCTGGCGAATGCTGCGCCGCCGCAGCCCCAACGGCTGGATGACCCTCGTCGGCGACGTGGCCCAGACGGGCTCCCCCGCAGGTGCCGCGACCTGGGATGATGTGCTGGAACCCATCATCGGCTCGAGGTGGCATCTCCACGAGCTGACCGTCAACTACCGCACCCCAGCTGAGGTGATGGAGGTCGCCGCCAGCGTCCTGGCCGAGATTGATCCGGAGCTGGAGGCGCCGCAGTCTATTCGCGCCACTGGCCGCAAGCCTGTTCAGGCCCCCACTGTGGCGGAGGCGCTGGCGCATGTGGAGCGGGTGGCGCAGCCTGATCGCCTGATCGCGGTCATCGCCCCGGCAGAGTTGCTCGAAGCCACGCGCGCGGAGGTGCGGGAGTTTATCGCTGGTGGTGGTGACAACGGTGCTGATGCTGCTAATGCAGCCGACGCGACTAGCACCGATGCCACACCTGCTACTCGCGCCAGCAAGCTCACCAACTGCGCGGTCTACGACATTACGACCTCAAAAGGTCTGGAATTCGACGAGGTCATCGTCGTCGCACCCGACCAGATTGTGGCGCAATCGCCGCAGGGGCTACAGGACCTGTATGTTGCACTGACTCGTGCGACCCAGGGACTCGTGGTCGTCGATAAGCAGCGCCCTGAGCATCTGCCGGAGCTGGATTGGGCCTAGGCCATCAAGTTGCGGTTAACTCCAGTTATGCGGGATGACCACCGGGCGAGGTAGAACTTAATCGCCCTGTATATTTCAGTAATCAGGAGTGGCGTCCGGCACCAGACCATTCGATTACAGCTAATAGAAACACCGTAAGAATCTCCAGGTGTTCTTGTATCGTGGGCGTGCGCCACAAATGCAGAAACATCTGCGACTGGCATATTCACGTCGTTTACCAGCAGCCCACTACCTCCATCGGTGCACCACCCGATGCCGTAGCTAGCCAGCATGGTTGCCACATCGGCTATCGCCATCTAAAAAGAACTGGCAACCAACATCGAAGCACTGAAATCCCAACGCAATGCTATCGCTTACCAGGACGATAATTTAGTGGAAGATTTCCCCGTCTCCACGATCTTGGATTTGCGTCAAGACCGCAGCACGAGAGTCCTGCTATCTATCGGTGAAGGATCTAGCTTTCCCAGTAATCAATTGGCTTCCTATGGAGGAACTGCCCCGTTTGAGCCCTCAGACCTGGATATTTGCTGACCTAGTTGTGCGCTAGTATTGCTCTCGTCGTAGCGGAAAAGAATGGCATCCAGTGTCAGCAATAATTCGAACACGAATCAGCTCCTGAGCATTCTCGGAAGCTTTTTGAAGTTCGAGCGGGCAATCAATCATCCGCGAACCCTGAACAGAAAGAATCGCTTCCGTGATAACAAGGAATTCACAAAGGAATAAAGCTCGTGCTCACCGCGCCGCTGATTACTAGAGCTTACGGGGGGGGGCACAACTGCAATGCCTGTGAGTGGATTACGTAACACTTCAGAGTTTATCGCTCAAAACTCGTCGCGCCTTAAGAACTGATTCCTCCTAATTTGTTTTGGCTGAAACACTACTAAGTGAAGCGCTTGATAGCATTAACCTTATGACACCTAAACCCCATGCTGCGTTGGCTGCTTCTCTCCTTGCGCTAGCCTTTTTGGCAGGCTGTTCTCCTTTCGATAAATTCGAGTACGACTCAACTGACCCGAATCTTCCAACCCAGCCTGAGGACTGGAATGAGAGCCAGCAATCGTATGCTCCGGAAGTAACTGGACTTTCGTGCAGGACAAATATCATCACCGGTGTTCAACACGATTTCAGCAACAACACCATTGTCTCGACCAAGGAGTTCGATATGGCTCTCATCGGCGCTGAACTCCTGGATTCTGGCCAGGATGGCGATGAGTTCGAATTCCATATGGCCCCCAATGATTCGCATGGTGTGGATTCCTTCGATCCTCATGCTGTGATGACCGTCGAGACTCAAAACGGAGTTGTATTGGACTATGAGCATGAGGATTCGGGCGACGATGAACAGGACGTAAAAGTTACGCTCTCTAAAGGAGGAACGAAGGAAGACGTAACCGACTCGATTCCTTACCGTATTGGTGGCTCTCGCGGGCTATTGTCGTTGCCCCTTCCGAAGGGGATTATCACCGAGAGTGACTCCCTGAAATCAGTCGAGCTGACTATCAACGACCAGCTCCTGGCTCGCTGTGAGCCAGCCGAGGGAAAAACGGTTTACCCGGTCGCGAGAGAGGAGAAGGAAGCAAGTCCAGCTGCTCCCACCTCAACGGGGAATCCGAAGCAGGACAAGTATCTGAAGACCATGACTAATGCTGGTATCGAAGTACGCAGCGGAAGCACAGACACGTACGACGTTGATGTCAAGATGTGCGAGGCAATGCGCAGCGGAGAGAAAACGGCTTGGGATTTAGCCGACCTTGAAAGACTTTCGACTCCAGATGATGAAAACGCTCGACGTGTTCAGCTGATGGTTCCAATTCTTTGCCCGGATCAGCAACACCTCGTCGATGAAGCTTTGTCGGGTGACGCAAAACAAACAGATTTAATTGACGGAAACTACATCGTTAAGCAGCAGCCTGAAAAGGGAATCCGTGTCGTTCAGCCGGGTCTATGGGAAACAAAGGGAGCGACTGTTTCTGATTGCTACTACGAGCGTAACGATGGAGCCGGCAACATCATCGACAACAATTTCGTCAACTTTGGTCAAACGATTACCGTTGAGATACTACCGTCCGACGGGGCTTTCATTAGTAAGTCGTGTGGCGGCTGGCAGCGAGTGAATTAGCCCGGCGCGGGGCATGCTGAGACGCCGTAGTTGGCGCGGCACCGACCAAATATGTGGCGTGTTCCTGCATACAGAAATCCCCTCACGTGCGAGGCGACAGGTCAGCTCCGCGCATGGATAGTAATCGACAGGTTTTCACGACAAACATCGGTGCCGCGTGTTTCCATTTCGCGCTCATCTTCTTGCCCAAGTGAGTCTCAACGTAATCCCCTGGGCTCCCGACCTTCGCCCACTCTGCTTTCCCCTCTATGAAGTATCTGCCCGAGCTGGATTGGGCCTAGCCTCTCAGCTCCTCACCGCCCCGAGACTCCACCCGCGTCCTGGCCGACAATAGGAAAACCGGCACCCCAACCCAGAAGTGCCGGTTTAAAGCGAAAGCTAAATTGTTAGCTCACTGTTTTGTTAGCTCACGGTTTTATTAGCTCACAGTGTGAACAATCATGACGTCACAGTCCGACTGACGAGCAACATCAGCCGGCACGGAGCCCAGCAGACGACCAGTCAGCGAGTTAATACCGCGGTTACCAACCACCAGCAGATCCGCGCGGCGGTCAGTGACCAGGGACATCAGAGCCTCAACCGGGGAGCCGGAGCGAACCTCGGTCTCAACCTTGGTCGCGCCGACAGCCTCTGCGGCCTCTTTGGCAGCAGCCAAGTTCTTCTGAGCCGGGTCGTCGCCGAGGACCTGGACCGAATCCTGGCGCAGGGTCTTGGACGCATCCTCTTGGGTTTCGTAGTAAGCGCAGCCGATAACCAGGGCCGCATCGAAAGCAGCGGCAATCGAAGCAGCGCGCTCTACCGCGAGCAGCGACGACTTAGAACCATCCGTGCCGACAACAATGGTCTTGTAATCACTCATGAAAACTATCCCTCACTGTGGAAGTTGCATTAAAACAGTTCATCGTGCGTACACGCTTTAATTGTCCCGAACCCACTGGCCAGAGACACTTTCGCGCATACACTGTTTTACTTCCCACAACAGTAGCAAAAAACTACTCGACACCGGCCTCAATCATGCCCTTAAGTTCCTTCTTGAGGTCGAAAATCTCATCGCGCAAGCGCCCCGCGAGCTCGAACTTCAACTCTCGCGCAGCCGCGGCCATCTGCTCCGACAAATCCGCGATAAGCGCCTCGAGCTCCGCCCTCGGCATCTGCTTACCGCTAGCGCCATCGGCCGCGCCCGAGCCGTCGGCACGCGAGAGCAGCGCATCAGCGGCCGCACCGGTCTTGCCTTCGTAATCGGTGTCAGCGTTGTCGTAGACCTGATCCAAGATGTCCGCGATCTTTTTGCGCAGCGGCTGCGGATCGATGCCATGCTCAGTGTTGTAAGCAATCTGCTTTTCGCGGCGGCGCTCCGTCTCGTCGATGGCGAACCGCATGGAATCGGTGATCTTGTCGGCGTACATGTGCACCTCGCCGGAGACGTTTCGCGCGGCACGACCAATCGTCTGAATCAACGAGCGCTCCGAACGCAGGAACCCCTCCTTGTCGGCGTCGAGGATTGCCACCAGCGAAACCTCGGGCAAGTCCAGCCCCTCGCGCAGCAGGTTAATACCGACCAGCACGTCGTACTCGCCGAGACGCAACTGCCGCAGCAACTCAACGCGCTTGAGCGTATCAACATCCGAGTGCATGTACCGCACCTGCACACCATTTTCGAGCAGGTAGTCGGTCAGATCCTCCGCCATCTTCTTCGTCAGGGTGGTGACGAGAACGCGTTCGTCACGCTCGGTGCGCTTTCGGATCTCGCCGATCAAATCATCGATCTGCCCCTCAGTAGGCTTAACGACGATCTTGGGGTCCACCAGCCCAGTCGGACGAATAACCTGCTCCACATACTCGCCACCGGTCTTTTCGAGCTCATAGTCACCCGGCGTTGCGGACATGAACACGACCTGGCCCACTCTGGCATCGAATTCGTCGAACGTCAGCGGGCGGTTATCCAACGCCGATGGCAGGCGGAAACCGAAGTCGACGAGGTTGCGCTTACGGGAGGCATCGCCCTCGAACATGCCGCCAATCTGCGGCACGGTGACGTGCGACTCATCGATGATGGTGAGGAAGTCCTCCGGGAAATAGTCAATGAGCGTCGCGGGGGCCGAGCCCGGCGCGCGACCATCGATGTGGCGCGAGTAGTTCTCAATGCCGGAGCAGAAGCCGACCTGTTCAATCATTTCGAGGTCGTACTCCGTGCGCATGCGCAGACGCTGTGCTTCCAGCAACTTGCCCCGGTTTTCCAGATCCGCCAGGCGTTCGGCGAGTTCGGCCTTGATGTCCGCGACGGCCCGTTCCATCCGCTCCGGGCCTGCGACATAGTGCGTAGCTGGGAAGATGCGCAGATCAGGGACTTGGTCGATGACGTCGCCCGTGACTGGATTGAGGTAGTACAGCGAATCAATCTCGTCGCCGAAGAACTCCACCCGCACGGCCTTTTCTTCGTAGGCCGGGATGATGTCGACCACGTCACCTTTTACTCGGAAGGTGCCGCGGGTAAAGGCAATGTCATTGCGGGCGTACTGAATGTCCACCAAAAGGCGCAGGAACTGGTCGCGGTCGACTTCCTCGCCCTCCTTCAGCCACACCGAACGGTCGAGGTATGACTGCGGGGTACCCAGGCCATAGATGCAAGAAACAGAGCTGACGACGACTACGTCGCGACGCGACAGCAGCGCTGAAGTAGCCGAGTGGCGCAGGCGCTCCACGTCCTCGTTGATGGAGGAATCCTTTTCAATATATGTATCGGTCTGCGCGATGTAGGCCTCGGGTTGGTAGTAGTCGTAGTACGAAACGAAGTACTCGACCGCGTTGTTTGGCAGCAGGCTGCGGAGCTCATTGGCCAGCTGGGCCGCAAGCGTCTTGTTCGGTGCCATGACGAGGGTTGGCCGCTGCACCTTTTCGATCAACCACGCTGCGGTGGCTGACTTACCGGTGCCCGTGGCACCCATCAGGACTACCTCGCGCTCGCCTCTATCTAGGCGCTCCGACAGTTCCGCGATTGCCTGCGGCTGGTCGCCCGAGGGCTCGAACTCGCTGATGACCTCGAAGTTTCCCTCAGCGCGCTCGACTTCACCGACGGGCCGGAACTCCGAGTGTGCGAGGACGGGTTGCTCTGCTGCAAATGCCATAGTTCCCAGCGTAGCGAAGGCTGTCTTGAAAGCGGCTGGTTACGTTACTTCCTGGGGCTTTGGGCTGTCCAGGGCTAGGGTCCAGAGCCTAGGAGCGGCTGTCGAGTTCCGGACCAACATTAAAATCGGTACAGATTTGGACAAGGCTGGCATAAAGTCGGTGCCAGGCCAGCAAAGGCGGGTTCCGCTTCACCAGCTGGCCCTTAGTGCGCATGGACTGACTCCTGGTGAAGCGCAAGCCGTCTTATCGATGGTCCGCGGCTGCGGCTGCGAGGCTGCAAGGCTGCAAGGCTGCGGGAGGCCTGGGTTATCCACACCCTGAAAGTTGTCCACAGATTGGACGTGGAGCCTCTCTCACAGAAAATCCCCTGGGCCGAAAAAGCTTAGAGTCCCGACCATGGGAAGTTTCACCACGGCCGAGTTGCGTGCACTCGGCATCGGAGAGAAAAAGACCAGAGCCCTCCTACAACAAGGCAGGCTAATTAAATTGGTACGTGGCCTCTACATTGACGACCACTCTCCCGCCTCAGTCGCCCGAGCAATCACGGGGCATTACAAAAGCATTGCGCTAACCGGTAAAAGCGCAGCTCAAATCCACTTGAGACTTCCCCTGACACTTCCTATCCAGGCAGAAGGCGCGGGATCAGTTCAGGCCGAGACCTTCTCCATTAGGCACAGCCGCCTACCGTCCTACACCAGCATCAATGGCCTCCCAGTTGTCGAAGCACTCTGGGCAGCACGAGCTTCAAAAGACTATGCACGCAGAATCCTGGAAACACACTACGCCGGCCGGGACGGCGAGAAGCGACTCAACCACGACCTCAGCCGGATGCGGAAAGTTCCCGCCTGGCTGCGTGAAACCATCGCCACCACGCCAATCGGCTCATGCAGCGAACTCGAGCGCAAGCTGGCCCGTCCACTAATCAAGCGCGGGTACCGCATCCGAATGAACCAGTACATCGGCCCCTACTGCTTCGACATCCTGCTTGACCAGTGGAAAATAGCTATCGAAGTCGACTCAGAGACGTACCACGCTAACGAGGACTCGTTCATCGCAGATCGCTGGAAGGCCAACTCCGGCACGCTGCACGGCTGGATAGTCCTGCGGTTCACAGACTCATGCATCAATTGGAATCTCGACAGTGTCCTCGACGAAATCGAGCAGGCAATTCGATGGGTGCAAAAGCGCCGTCCCCGCGTGGACTATAAACCAGGATGGCCTGCCTGTCAGAAAGTTTGGGAATGGAATCCAACGGTTGGCTACGCCAATAAGCAGCGATAAACAGCCGATATCGCGAGATAAACAGCCATCCACTTGCCAAATTGTTATTTATTTTGTAATGAAAACTGACCGAACAGCAACTAGCCTGGCGCCTATGAACACTTCGCGCCGCACACCAGTCCACACGCCCGCTACGACTCGCCCAGGTTCCACCACTCGAAAAGCAACCTCACACCGAGCCCTTGTGGCCGGCATCCTCGCTACCACCGCATTGGCTTTCACCGCCTGCTCAACACAGGAAACTGAAGCAGCGCCCGAATCTGCTGCTCCGGTTGAAACCACTACCGTTACTCAGACCGAGGATGGCGTGTCTGACAAGAGTTCGGGCAACACGCCAAACCCAACCGGTTCCGCACCGGACCAGGGAGGCGACACAACGACGGCGGAGACTGGTGGCACGTCGACGTCGTCAAGCGAAAGCGGCGACAACGGCGACGGGAGCGAGCTTCGTCAGGACATGACCGCTGAGATCTACAACAACCCCTCGCCGGGATCCACCTTCACGGCGGCGGGCGAACAGGCAACCACCTGCATCTACGGCGATGGGTACGGCCTCAACCTCATCGCAGCGGGCCCGAATACCAGCTGCGACTTTGCGAAGGCCGTTTTCAACCAGCAGACCGAGGGGCTTAACGCCTCGGAGGACAATATCCGCGACCACCTGCAGCCAAACATCAAGGCCAAGAGCCCCGCGACCGGGAAGACCTACGACCTCAGCTGCAGCACACAAGACGACGTTGTCGTGTGCACCGGCGGCAACAACGCGAAGATTTACATGTACTAGCGCACCAGGTGGCGGTCGGCAGTCGGTGCAACTGCTGGCCGCCAGCCGCGATTCGCCGATGGGGAATCGCAACAAGCCCGCAAACTCCCGCCTACAGTGAAACCATGACCGTTTCCCGCTTGCGCCCCTTCGGCGAGACCATCTTCGCCACCATGTCCCGCCTCGCCACTGAGCACGAGGCAATCAATCTTGGACAGGGCTTCCCCGACTGGGATGGGCCGGACGAGGTGCTCGCGGAGGCGCGACATCAGATAGCTGGAGGAAACAACCAGTACGGCCCCGGCCGCGGCATGAAGGTGCTCCGCGAGGCTATCGTCGCCGATCGCGCCCGCCGCACGGGGCAGGTCTACGACGCCGACACCGAATGCCTCGTCACGGTCGGCGCCACGGAGGCGATTGCCGCCACCGCCTTGGGGCATCTCGAACCCGGCAGCCACGTCATCGTCATCGAGCCGTACTACGACTCGTACAAAGCCGTCATCGCACTGGCTAACTGCACATATACCGCGGTGCCGCTCATCCCCGCAGCTTCCGGCACGGCACGCTCCTGGTCGCTCGACCGCAGCGCGCTTGCCGATGCCGTCACCGCTAAAACGGCCATGATTATCATCAATTCGCCGCACAACCCCACCGGCACCGTCCTCACGGAGGAGGACTTGCAGGCCATCGCCGATGTCGCCATCGCAAACAATCTACTCGTGCTTGCCGACGAAGTCTACGAACGCCTGTACTTCAACGGATTGTCACACTCTTCCATCAGCGCTCTGCCCGGCATGCGCGAGCGAACCATTGTCGTGTCCAGCGCCGCAAAAACCTTCAACGTCACCGGATGGAAGATCGGCTGGGCGCTGGCCCCGACCGAACTACTCGATGGCGTCGTCAAGGCCAAGCAGTTCTTGAGCTATGTCGGCGCCACTCCCCTTCAGCCCGCAGTCGCCCGTGGCCTGCAGGAATGTGCCCCATGGGTGGACGAGCTGGCGGGTCAGCTCGAGGGCAACATGCGGCTCCTCGCCGATGGGTTGGAGGGCCTTGGCGCCGACGTCTTCACGCCGCAGGCAGGGTATTTTGTCGTCGCCGATGTCTCGAGCTGGGGGCTTGGCGACGCCCTGGAGACCTGCACCCGCCTGGTCAAGGAATGCCGCGTCGCAGCCATCCCCGTCACCGCTTTTGTGGATGACCCAGAGTCAGAAAAGTACCGCTACCTGGTGCGGTTCGCTTTCTGCAAGCGCGCCGAGGTGATTGAGAAGGCTATCATCCGGCTGCGGGATTATCTTGCTGCCCGGCCTGCAGCTGGCGAATCTGATTCAGCGGCTGAATAATCCGCTCCCAAATCCGGTCGACCTGGCGCACGAGGTCCTCCTCGGTGCCTGAGTTTTCCAGAACTACGTCGGCGAACTGCAGGCGCTTGTCATCGCTGATTTGCTTAGCGATGCGCTGCTTCGCATCCTCTCGGTCTACACCGCGGCTTTCCACCAGACGGTCGAGACGGACCTCCACCGGGGTATGCACAACTACGACGAGGTCCTGTGCTTCCGACTGCCCCATTTCAATCAACAGCGGAGAGTCAAAAACAATGATGGCGTCACCTGCCGCGTTGAACTGCTCTTCGGTGCGCTGCTCAATACGCGGATGGGTGATGGAGTTCAGCAGCTCCGTCTTCTCCGCGGATACGAAGGCCCGCTTCGCAAGTTCGCCGCGGTTGAGGGAGCCGTCGTCAAGCAAAATGCCCTCGCCGAAAGCTTCGGCGAGTTCGGCCAGCGCCGGTTCCCCGGGTTCGACGACATCGCGAGCGATCTGATCAGCGTCGATGATGACAGCACCGAGCTCGGCAAACCTACGGGCGACCGTAGATTTCCCACTGCCCATGCCACCGGTTAGTCCTACTTTGAGCATGTCTCTAAGGGTACGTGGACACGCCCCCGCACGTTAGTGCTTTACGACGAGATCCTCGATGCGGTGACCCTCTTCAACGGGATCTGGGTTGACTGGGGCCGGGGCGGTGCCGTTACCGAATGGGCTGCCACCAAGGGCCTCACGGCCGTGCGGCTGGAGCAGGTCAGAGAGCTCCGGCCCCTTCGGGACAATCCCTAAAGGATTGAGGTCGCGGTGGACCTCGTAGTAATGGCGCTTGATATCGACGAGGTCAGTGGTGTCGCCGAAGCCCGGAGTCTGGAAGAGATCACGCAGGTAGTTGTATAGAACCGGCATCTCGGAGATCTTGCTCCGGTTGCACTTGAAGTGGCCGTGGTAGACGGCATCGAAGCGGATGAGGGTTGTGTAAAGGCGAATGTCGGCCTCAGTGATGTGGTCGCCCATGAGGTAACGGCGGGTCTCCAAGCGCTCAGAAACCTTGTCTAGGGCATTGAACAGCCGGTCGTAAGCCTTGTCGTAGGAGTCCTGCGAGCCTGCGAAACCACAGCGGTAGACGCCGTTGTTGATCTCGGTGTAGATGAACTGCATAAGCTCATCCATTTCCTCGCGCATCTCCACCGGGTAAAGATCCGGGGCGCCTTCGCGGTGGAACTCGGTCCACTCGGTAATGAAGTCCAAGGTGATCCAGGGAAAGTCATTGGTCACGACCTCGCCCGACTCGATCTCGACGATGGCCGGAACAGTAATGCCGCGCTGGTAGTCCGGGAAACGCTTGAGGAATGCCTCCTGGAGGCGCTCGTAGCCTAGTACTTCGTCACGGCCACCTGGTCCCTTGTCGAATGCCCAGGAGCGGGCATCGTGCACTGGCCCTGGAATTCCGACTGAAATTGCATCTTCCAAGCCGAGCAACCTGCGAACAATAAGCGTGCGGTGTGCCCATGGGCACGCGCGAGCCGCGATGAGGCGGTAGCGACCGGCTTCAACGGGCCACGTCTTAATTCCGTCGCCTACCTCGCGACCGTCCTTAACAATGCGGTCGTTGATATAGCGGGTGTCGCGGTTAAAGTCCTTACCCTCCTGCGAGTACACACCGCCTGTGGAGTGGGAGGAATCCTCTACCTGGTTAGCGTTATCTACCTGCTTGGCTTCGTCCTTTGTTGTCATGTCACCAATCATATGGGTAGAAAGATAGGCTGTCAACGGCAGTAAGGACAGCCAGAGCCACCAAAATCGACAGGGCCACCAGGTCATTAGAGCCATTAGGGCCAATAGGAGGGCTTGCGCTTCGCCAGCAGCCGGTTACTGTGCAGCAAACTACTTCTGGTGAAGCGTAAGCCCGCCCTAGACAACAGCGGCACCACCCTCATGGCCCAAAGCCCCATCACCCGGACCAAGGATGCAGCAAGCCCTCAAGCCGCCGATATAAGAACAAGGCCGAGCAGGTGCCCGTCGTAAAGCAAAGAAGGCACGAAAAAGCCCCAGCGAGGAAAACCTCGCCGGGGCGATTTCTCAAAGGGACGTGTAAGCCCTTAGCGGCCTAGCTTAGTTGCCAGCCAGCTTCTCGCGCAGAGCAGCGAGCTGCTCGTCGGAAGCCAGGGTGCCGCCTGCGTTGTCTGCAGCCGGTGCGGCCGGAGCAGCCGGGGCTGCCTCGCCGGACTCGGAGGAGTAGTTCGAAGCGGTCTCTGCAGCCTCGGCAGCTGCAGCGCGGTGACGCTCGATCTGGGCAGCGTGCAGCTGGTGGTGACGCTCTGCCTCTGCGTAGCGAGCCTCCCACTCTGCGCGCTGGGTCTCGAAGCCCTCCATCCACTCGTTGGTCTCCGGGTCGAAGCCCTCCGGGAAGATGTAGTTGCCCTGCTCGTCGTAGGAGTCGCCCATGCCGTACTTGGTCGGGTCGAACTCTTCGGTGAAGTCCTCGTCAGCCTGCTTGAGGGACAGGGAGATACGACGACGCTCGAGGTCGATGTCGATGACCTTGACCATGACCTGCTCGTCGACGGAGACGATCTGGTCCGGAACATCGATGTGGCGGGAAGCCAGCTCGGAGATGTGAACCAGGCCCTCGATGCCCTCCTCGACGCGGACGAACGCACCGAACGGAACCAGCTTGGTGACCTTGCCCGGTACAATCTGACCGATTGCGTGAGTGCGGGCGAAGACGCGCCACGGATCTTCCTGAGTAGCCTTCAGGGACAGGGAAACGCGCTCGCGGTTCAGGTCGACCTCGAGAACCTCGACGGTGACCTCGTCGCCAACCTGGACAACCTCGGACGGGTGGTCGATGTGCTTCCAGGACAGCTCGGAAACGTGAACCAGGCCGTCAACACCGCCGAGATCGACGAATGCGCCGAAGTTGACGATGGAGGAAACGACACCCTTGCGGACCTGGCCCTTCTGCAGCTGGTGCAGGAACTCAGAGCGGACCTCAGACTGGGTCTGCTCGAGCCATGCACGGCGGGACAGAACGACGTTGTTGCGGTTCTTGTCGAGCTCGATGATCTTGGCCTCGATCTCCTGGCCGATGTACGGCTGGAGGTCGCGGACACGACGCATCTCGACGAGGGAAGCCGGCAGGAAGCCGCGCAGGCCGATGTCGAGGATCAGGCCGCCCTTGACGACCTCGATGACGGTACCGGTAACCGGCTCGTCGTTCTCCTTGAGCTGCTCGATGGTGCCCCAAGCACGCTCGTACTGAGCGCGCTTCTTGGACAGGATGAGGCGGCCTTCCTTGTCTTCCTTGGTCAGGACCAGCGCGTCGATCTCATCGCCAACTTCGACCACTTCGTCAGGGTCGACATCGTGCTTGATGGACAGTTCGCGGGAAGGAATGACACCTTCAGTCTTGTAGCCGATGTCGAGAAGAACCTCGTCGCGGTCAACCTTAACGACGGTGCCTTCAACGATGTCACCATCGTTGAAGTACTTCATCGTCGAGTCGACAGCGGCCAGGAAATCCTCAGCGGTGCCAATGTCGTTGATGGCAACCTGAGGGACGTTAGAAGTGGACATATAAGATGTGCTCCGAAGCGGATAGAAATCGAAAAACGGACAATTTCGGCCTTGCCCCTCAAAGAAACCCCTGGACAACCGGGCCAAATCCGCTTTCGGCGAATCTCACCATTGGCAATTAGTTAACCCGATGTCCATGAAGCTCGAGGCTGCAAAGTCGGCACGCTAATGCATACCTAGCGAACAATACCGATTTGAGCTGCGACATTCAAGTCCGCAACACATCCGCGGCAAGCCCGCATCAAGTCCGCCGACCAGCACTACGGCCCGACCTTCGCACCACTAATGCGCAGCAGTATCCCAGTTCACACCAGCACCGATAGAAACATCCAACGGCACCAACAATTCAGCCGCCGAGTCCATCTCGCGATGCAACAGCTCCTTGATGGCTCCCTCTTCCCCATCTGCAACTTCAACAACCAGTTCGTCATGAACCTGCAGGAGGACACGTGAGCGCAACCCGCCCCGTCGTAAAGCATCGTCGACCCGGAGCATCGCAATCTTAATAATGTCTGCCGCCGACCCCTGAATCGGCGAGTTCAATGCCGCACGTTCCGCGTTATCGCGAGCGATGCGGTTGTCGGCGTTGAGTTCCGGCAGGTAGCGACGACGATCGAACATCGTGGCCGTAAAGCCGTCCTTGCGCGCCCGCTCAACAACCTTGTGCAGGTAATCGCGCACGCCGCCGAAGCGCTCGAAGTAGTCCTCCATGAGCTTCTTCGCCTCGCGCTGCGGAATGTCGAGCTGCTGCGCCAGACCAAAAGCACTCAGACCATAAGCCAGTCCGTAGCTCATCGCCTTCACACGACGACGCAGCTCGGGCGTGACCTCATCGATGCCGACACCGAAAACCTTCGAACCGACGTAGTTGTGCAGGTCCTCGCCCTGGCGGTAGGCCTCAATCAGCCCCGGATCCTGCGACAGGTGCGCCATCACGCGCATCTCAATCTGCGAGTAGTCCGCGGTGATCAGCTGCTCATAGCCATCGCCGACCACGAACGCCTCACGAATCCGTCGCCCGAACTCCGTGCGCACCGGGATGTTCTGCAGATTCGGCTCCGTCGACGACAGACGCCCCGTCGCCGCGACCGCCTGATTAAAAGTCGTATGAATTCGGCCATCATCAGCGACAGCCTTAATCAGCCCCTCCACGGTCGACTTCATCTTCTGCGACTCGCGGAACTTCAACAGGTAATCCAGGAACGGATGCGGGTTGACCTTCGCCAGCCCCTCAATTTCCTTCGCCGCCGTGGAATAGCCCGTCTTCGTCTTCTTTGTCTTGGGCATTCCCAGCTGGTCAAACAGAACCTCTTGCAACTGCTTCGGCGATCCGAGATTCAGCCCAGGCTTATCGACGAGGTTGCGAGCCTCACTCTCCGCCTCATCGGTAGCCGCCTGCGCCTGCTTGCGGAGCTCCTCGAGCGCATCAACATCGACAGCGATACCGGCGCGTTCCATCCGACCCAGCACTGGGGCGAGCGGGACTTCCAGGTCGGCGTACACACTGTAGAGCCCGGCCTCGTCGAGTTCGACAGCCAATCGCTCAGCCAGGTCGATGACGGCGGCGACATGGGAAGCGTCTTCGGTCGGGCCATCGAGCAGGGTCATCTGGCCATCGGCCTGCGAAAGAGTCTGGCCCAGGTGACGCTGGACGACATTGTCCAAGCTGTAGCTGCGCTGGCTTGGGCGCAGCAGATACGCAGCCAGGAAGGTGTCGTGGATGACCCCTGCCAGCTCGAAGTCGTAATTCCAGAGTGCATGCATGGCCGATTTAGAGTCATGCACCAACTTCGGATGGTCGCCAGCGAGCCACTCGCGCAGTGCGTCAGCATCTTCAGTGGAAAGCCCGCCCAAGTCGAGAGAAACAGCCTGGCCGGAGGTCTTGCCTTTCTCATCGGCGGAGCCAATCATCAGAGTGTGCTCCCCGACCTGCAACGCGGCCGGCTCGTGCAGATCATCGAGCCAAGCAGCCAGGGCGCCGTCGTCAAGCGAAACAGCCTCGAGCTTTGTCGCACTGTCGCTGGTGGAGGCGGTGACGCCCGCGCCTTCGATGGAAAGGGTGCGGAAGACGCGTTCGCGAAGGTTGTCGCCGAATTCGAGGCGGTCGAAGAAGTCGATGATTCCCTGGGCGTCGGCGGGACGGAGCTCGAGCTCGTTCGGACCGTACGGCAAGGGCAGATCCTTGACCATTTCGGTGATGTCGCGGTTCAGCTGGACGTTTGCGACGCGCTCGCGGAAGTTATCGCCGACTTTGCCGCGGATTTCGTCAGCGTGGTCGATGAGGTTTGCCAGCGTGCCGTACTGAACAATCCACTTCGTCGCGGTCTTCTCGCCGACCCCCGGAATGCCCGGGAGATTGTCGGAGGGGTCGCCGCGGAGAGCCGCGAAATCCGGGTACTGAGTCGGCGTCAGACCGTACTTCTTCTCGATAGCAGCAGGCGTGAAGCGATGCAGCGTGGTGACGCCGCGCATTGGATAAAGCACCGTCGTGGTGTCGTTGACCAACTGGAACGAGTCACGGTCACCAGTGACGATGAGCGTTTCGAAGCCCTCAGGCTTGGCTTGGGTAGCCAACGTCGCGATAATGTCGTCGGCCTCGTAGTTGTCCTTTTCCAGCGTGACGATGCCCATCTCTTTCAGCACCTGCTGAATAAGCGGCACCTGACCACGGAATTCCTCAGGAGTCTTCTCACGCTGAGCCTTATACTCCGGGAAGATCTCGTTGCGGAAGGTCTCGCGGGCGACATCGAAGGCGACCGCCACGTGCGTGGGCTTTTCCTCGCTGAGGATATTGGACAGCATAGAAAGGAAGCCGTACACCGCGTTCGTTGTCTGACCACCGGTGGTTGAGAAATTATCCACCGGAAGGGCAAAGAACGCGCGGAAGGCCATGGAATGACCGTCGATAAGCATGAGGGTCTTCTTCATGACATCCCAGTGTAGGAAAATATTGAACAGCGTAGGAAAACTGAGATGCGCGCTGAGGAATCACGAGCTGCGGAGGATGAGCTGTTGGCCGGTCAGCTTCAGTGAACAATAATTACGGTAATCAGGCTGCATTTTGAAACGGATTCAGCAGCCCCTTAGTCCACCTGAACAGTGATTCGCAAGAGTGAGCCTCTCGAGCGTCGCTTGGCACCTGGTTTCAGTTTCCGAAATGCTGTAATCCAACTTTAATATTCGCCTTATTTTCCTGGAGTTTTTCCATATTTTCCAGCGATTGTTCAACAGCATGCACGGAACCTGCCCCAAATGAGGCACCTAGAAATTACCCCCTCTTTGAGGTGGCCGCGAAAACATATCACCACGTCCTGCGCATGCCTCTGAAATCAATTGGCGTAGTTACGCTTTCATGGCTTTAGACTCTTCAGCATGAGTGAGTTCGATTCGACCGATTTCCAACGGAGCGCCCAGTCCACCCGCGAGCGCATCATCGCGGCTGCAGCTCGGCACTTCGCGCGCAAGCCTTTGCGAAGCGTGCCGCTGAAGGAAATTGCCAGCGATGCGGGCGTTAGCGCGCCGCTCATCATCAAGTACTTCGGCTCCAAAGAAGGTCTCATGGCCGAACTGATTGACTTCAGCCAGTTCAAAGGCACACTCAGCCGAGCTCCCTTCAATGAACTTGGCCAGCGGATGGCCAGCGCTATTTTGACTGGTCAAGGAATGGCCGGACAGTCCATGATTCCACTGATTGTCGGATCCCTCGACTCCGAGGAAACCGCAAAAGTCATTGCCGAGCGGTTCAATGAAGCTGTTGCAGATGACCTAATTCGCCGCGTCGAAGCGGACGGACCGGAAGACGTTAGCTACGACACTGCTGTGCACCGCAGCCAGATGGCTATTTCCCTCTGCGTCGGATACCTAGTTCTTTCCGACACCGGCCTAATCGATGAGGCCAACGCGCCGAGGATTTCGGTTGAGGCCCTGGGCAGCTGCCTGCAGCAAATCATCGAACACGGCTAAGAACCGAGCACGGCTAAGAAAGCAGCTCCACTGCCCACCGCCTACTGCCCCCCCCCCACTGCCACCGACTACTCCTGCGTAACTCACTGAATCAGCAGCGCCACCCCAGGCGCTGCTTTTTTGTTTTGTGTCTTTAATCGCACCCCGAAGCTACTAATACACACACGGAAATACGCTTCTTCTCAGGTGGAAGACATACAATGGCCTGCGATGTCTACTGAAAATACGAGCGCTCCTGGCGCAGAGTCGACCACGCTGCCGACCACGAGCCCCTACTCTGAAATCCCGAAGCCGACCCCGCTGGGTGTCATCGCCAACGCAGTTCGCGGTGGCCTCATTGGTCTCGCCGAGACGATTCCGGGGGTCTCCGGCGGCACCCTTGCGCTGATCACGGGCATCTACGGACGCCTGATTGAATCGGCAAAGCGCATCACCGACCTGCCGCGGGCAACTTCGAAGGGCACCTTCAAGGAGGACCTTCGCAGAATCGACTGGTGGCTGCTCATCCCGGTGGCTATCGGCATGGTTGCCGTGGTCTTCTCCATGGCAGGCATCATGGAGAACTTCGTCACCAACCAACCAGTCGCTTCCCGAGCACTGTTCATGGGCATGATCGCCGCCTCGATCACCATGCCGCTGAACGAGCTACCGCCAGGCGCTCTGCGTCAGCCGGGCATGCGCGGCAAGGCCATCGCCGTCTTCCTGTTCTTCAGCATCGCCCTGTTCGCGCTTACTTCCCTGCCACAGGCCGCACCGACGCAGCCGCCTCTCTGGCTCGTACTCATCGCCGCCTCGATTGCCGTGTGCGCACTGGTTCTGCCGGGCGTTTCGGGCTCTTTCTTCCTACTGGTCATCGGACTCTACGCACCGACCATGGGCGCAATTCACGACCGTGACTTCGCCTACATCGGCACGTTCTTCGTCGGCGCGCTGATCGGCATCGTCCTGTTCATCCGCCTCCTCGAATGGCTGCTGAGTACGCACCAGGCGCTCACGTTGGTCGCCATGTCCGGCCTCATGCTCGGTTCACTGCGCGCTCTCTGGCCGTGGCAGACCGAAAACAACGAGCTCCAGGGCATCGGCTCCGACTGGGGACTCGCCCTCGGACTGTTCATTCTCGGCGCCGCAATCGTCAGCGTCGTCGCTTATGCGCAGCGCCGTTTTTCTAATTCGGGGTCGATGGACTAAACTAGTCAAAGTCGCTTCGATAGAGCATTTTCGCTTATCGACGGCTTTGCGCCCCTGTAGCCCAATTGGCAGAGGCAACGGATTCAAAACCCGTCCAGTGTGAGTTCGAGTCTCACCGGGGGCACGATTTTAAAACCCGCCTTCACCTGACTTTTAGCCTGGTGGGGGCGGGTTTTTGGTTGGGTTAGTATTCACTATC
>NZ_PDGW01000026.1:0-45222 GCF_014335015.1 Corynebacterium sp. LK31
CCCGAAAATTGGCTTGAAAGTGTCATAAACTCGCACAGTTTCATATGTGCAGCCCGTGTTCATATGTGCAGCCCGCGATTTTTGAGATCGCTGCGGAATCCGAAGTTGGGTAGGGGAGGGACAAAGGCAGGGCGGGGACACTGCGGCGCCTGGAATCGGTGCGGTCGGCTGCGGGGCGTCATGCAGTAATTGGTTTAACCAAAATCCACCGATAGTTGTTTTTCTACGATTTTCTAGAATTTTTAGCGTGAAATTACAAGGTTGTGGTGCGTCTGTGTACAACATCTTGTGCGCCAGAGATCTCCGAACAGGGAATACCATGGTTGTGAGTACTACATCTAGTATGACTAGAGTTTTCTAGGCACCAAGTGTAGTGTTTTCGATGTCGAGCCAAGGAGAGCTAAAAGGACCTGTCTGCCACCCGTACTCGGTTTCTCATGAACCCTGGGAGCTTTCGGTCATTCAACCAATCCGCTGATTCCTCGGCCGCTTCCGTTGTTTGTACGAAGTCGATCCGATTCATTGGTCTTACCCAAAGCCAGAAAGTTTGTGAGAGTCATGGTTACCGTTTACAGCAAGCCTGCATGTGTCCAGTGCCGCGCTACCACTCGTGCCCTCGATAAGGCTGGAATTGCCTACGATATCGTCGACATCACCATGGACGATGAGGCTCGGGACTACGTCATGGCTCTCGGTCACCTCCAGGCGCCGGTCGTTGACACTGGCACTGAGACCTGGTCGGGTTTCCGTCCGGATCGCATCAAGGCTCTCCAGGCAGCGTAAGAATCACACACCTCTCCGCAGATTTCGTTGACCACCCGGGAAGCGAAGATTGCGGGGGTTTTGCGATGTAAAGGGTGAAGCTCTCATGCTGGTGGTGTATTTCTCCTCGGCGACGGGGAATACACACAAGTTTGTTGAAAAGCTAGGTATCAAAAATGCCCGCATTCCCATCCGTCGTAATGAGCCGGAGCTTATCGTCGATGAGCCCTATGTCCTCATTTGTCCGACTTATGGTGGTGGCGTTTCCATCAGCGGTGGTAACTCAAGGCCAGTTCCTCCGCAGGTCATCAAATTTCTTAATAATGAGCACAACCGCTCTTTCATCCGAGGTGTGATTGCTGCCGGCAATCTCAACTTCGGTGAGGACTTCTGTAAAGCAGGGGATGTCATCTCCTACAAGTGCAAGGTTCCATATTTATATCGCTTCGAGCTGATGGGAACCGACCATGATGTGCAGCGAGTCAGAGAAGGGCTAGAGGAGTTCTTCCACGGTAGAGCCAGCGCTTAAGTTGGCTAGCCTCAGTGTCGAGGGAAGGGGCACTGAGACAACCGAATGGGTGCGCTCGCGGAAGCCGTCGTAAAGCGGTGCGCGAGGAAAATAGCTAGATTGGATTGCTCTGGGCAGTGATTGAACAGACCCTGCGCAGGCAAATGAATATTAAAGGAGTCAACGTGTCGGAAATGGGCAAGCAGGTCGCGGAGCCGGTGGGCGAGGACAAGCTGGATTACCACGCGCTCAATGCGCTGCTGAATCTGTACGGTGAAGACGGCAAGATTCAGTTCGATAAGGACCGCATGGCTGCGCGACAGTTCTTCTTGCAGCATGTCAATCAGAACACTGTGTTCTTCCATAACTTGCGGGAGAAGCTCGATTACCTGGTAGAGAACCATTACTACGAGGCTGAGGTTCTGGAGAAGTACGAATTTGAGGACGTCAAGGCGCTGTTCAAGCAGGCCTACGCCCACAAGTTCCGTTTTCAGACTTTCCTGGGTGCTTACAAGTACTACACCTCGTACACGCTGAAGACTTTCGACGGCAAGCGTTACTTGGAGCGCTACGAAGACCGTGTGTGCATGGTTGCTCTTACGCTTGCCGACGGCGACTTGGGGCTCGCGCAGCACCTGGTTGATGAGATCATCGCCGGACGCTTCCAGCCTGCTACTCCTACATTCCTCAACTCCGGTAAGGCCCAGCGCGGCGAGCCGGTGAGCTGCTTCCTGCTGCGTATCGAGGACAACATGGAGTCCATTGGCCGCGCCATCAACTCCTCGCTGCAGCTGTCCAAGCGCGGCGGTGGTGTGGCGCTGCTGCTGAGCAACCTGCGTGAACAGGGCGCTCCGATTAAGCACATCGAGAATCAGTCTTCCGGTGTCATCCCGGTTATGAAGCTGCTGGAGGACTCCTTCTCCTACGCTAACCAGCTGGGTGCTCGCCAGGGAGCAGGCGCTGTCTACCTGCACGCGCACCACCCGGACATCATGCGCTTCCTGGATACCAAGCGTGAGAACGCGGACGAGAAGATTCGCATCAAGTCGCTGTCGCTCGGCGTTGTCATTCCGGACATCACGTTCGAGCTGGCCAAGCGTAACGACGACATGTACCTCTTCAGCCCGTACGATGTCGAGCGTGTCTACGGTAAGCCGTTCGCGGACATTAGCATCACCGAGAATTACGCGGATATGGTCGAGGACCCGCGTATTCGTAAGCAGAAGATCAACGCGCGTCAGTTCTTCCAGACCATCGCTGAGATTCAGTTTGAGTCCGGCTACCCGTACATCATGTTCGAGGACACGGTTAACCGCGCGAACCCGATTGAGGGCCGCATTAACATGTCGAACCTCTGCTCGGAGATTCTGCAGGTCAACACCCCGTCGACCTACAATGCGGACCTGTCCTACGAGCACGTGGGTGAGGACATTTCCTGTAACCTCGGTTCGCTGAATATTGCGATGACCATGGACTCGCCGGACTTTGGTCGCACTGTCGAGACTGCCATCCGTGGCCTGACTGCGGTCAGTGAGCAGACTTCTATTGACTCGGTGCCATCGATTCGCAAGGGCAACGACGGATCTCACGCCATCGGCCTGGGGCAGATGAACCTGCACGGCTACCTTGGCCGCGAGAAGATTATGTACGGCTCGGAAGAGGGCCTGGACTTCACCAACGCCTACTTCGCAGCAGTGCTCTACGCAGTCCTGCGCGCATCCAACAAGATTGCTCGCGAGCGCGGTCAGAAGTTCGTCAACTTTGAGAACTCTGACTACGCCAGCGGCAAGTACTTCGATAACTTCGATCCGGCAGAGTTCCAGCCGAAGACTCAGCACGTCAAGGAGATCTTCGAGAACTCCACCGCGCACATTCCGGACGCTGAGGACTGGGCGCAACTGAAGGCCGACGTCATGGAGTACGGCCTGTTCAACCGTAACCTGCAGGCAGTGCCGCCGACCGGTTCGATTTCCTACATCAACAACTCGACCTCGTCGATTCACCCGATTGCATCTCAGATTGAGATTCGCAAGGAGGGCAAGATCGGTCGCGTATACTATCCGGCTCCGCACTTGGACAATGACAACCGTGAGTACTTCCAGGACGCCTACGAAATCGGCTACGAGAAGATCATTGACACTTACGCGGTCGCTACCAAGTATGTTGACCAGGGACTGTCGCTGACCTTGTTCTTCAAGGACACGGTGAGCACTCGTGACCTCAACCGTGCGCAGATTTACGCATGGCGCAAGGGTATTAAGACTCTGTACTACATCCGCCTGCGTCAGGTTGCGCTGGAGGGTACTGAGGTCGAGGGTTGCGTATCCTGCATGCTTTAAGCAAGCGTGCTTGAGGGCTAGGCATCTAGTGCTTCAGTTGTAGCGCATTGAAGGCGCGAGAATTTCCCCGAGTTTTGCCGGGAGATTCTCGCGCCTTTTTCGTCACTCCACCCAATTGGGAACAAATGTAAATATCACTATTGACGGTTGTAATCCAGGTAATTAACCTGGGCAGTGGTACACCAATGTTCGCATAATTTTCACCCACGGCTAGTGGGGGAAGGGGCTGGAAGCCATGTCCGATACCACTGGTAAGAGCACTCCACACATCAACCCAAAGGGTGCGCCGATTGCAGAAACCATTTTGTTGCCAGGTGACCCGCTGCGTGCCAAGTTCATTGCGGAGACCTATTTGGACGATGTCGTTCAGTTCAACAAAGTTCGCAACATGTTGGGCTTTACCGGCACCTACCAGGGGCAGGAAGTGTCCGTCATGGGATCCGGTATGGGCATTCCGTCTATCTCGCTGTACTCCTGGGAACTTATCCATGTTTTCGGCTGCAAGAAGCTGATTCGCGTCGGTTCCTGCGGCGCGTTGCAGCCGGAGCTGGACCTGTATGACGTGGTTATCGGCCAGACGGCATCGACGGACTCCAATTTTCTATCGCAGTACAACTTGCCGGGAACGTTCGCCCCGTCCGCATCTTTCCGTCTGATTGAAGATGTTCGCGATCGTGCCCGCGAGCAGGGCATCACTACACACGTCGGCAACATCTTGTCCAGCGATATTTTCTACAACTTCCAGGATGATGTGAACGACCGTTGGGCACGCATGGGTGTGCTGGCGGTGGAGATGGAATCTGCTGGCCTTTATGCCACCGCCGCCGAGGCCGGTGTGGAGGCCATGGGAATCTTCACTGTGTCGGACAACATCGTCACCGGTGGAAAGACCACTCCGGAAGAACGTGAGAAGGCCTTCACGACGATGATGGAGCTGGCATTGCCGCTGGCTCGACTCTAGTGTCCTGGTCCGCAATCAATTGGCTTGAAGTGTGAAATAGGTACAGTGCGATGAGCAATCCCGCCAGCAATACCAGCTTGAACGTGAATCCCCGTGAAAGCGCAGCGTCCAAGGCTGCCGCGCCAAACCCTAAGGCCGCAGTCCCGGTCTTGCTGTTTTCCTTTGTATTCTGTTTGGTCTTGGACAATGGCTTTAAGTTCATGACCAAGCCGATTGCGGAATCTCTGGACCTCAGTGTCTCCACGGCCAGTCTGCAGGCGACACTCGCCGGTATCTTGATTGGCATTGGAGCGGTGGTGTACGCCGCATTGGCGGACAGCATCAGTATCCGCAAATTGATGATTGTCGGTATCGGCTTCGTCGCCGTGGGCTCTCTACTGGGTTATTTCTTCCAGGGAGTATGGCCAATCGTGCTTACTGCCCGCATTATTCAAACTGCCGGCCTGGCGGCGGCTGAGACACTCTACGTCATCTATGTCACCAAGTACCTAAGCCCAGAAGATCAGAAAACCTACCTCGGCTTTTCCACCGCGGCCTTCCAAGCCGCGCTGCTGATTGGAACGTTGACCTCGGGAATCGTGGCTACCTACATTTCCTGGCCGGCTATGTTCCTGATTTCGCTCATTCTGATAGTTGCCATTCCGTTCCTGATCAAGACAGTTCCGGAGGAGCAGCAGCAGAAGAGTCACCTGGATATCTTTGGCCTGTTCCTCATCGCGGTCATCGCCACTGCGGTGATGCTGTTCATGCAGCAGTTCCAATGGTGGTGGCTGGTTGCCGCTGCGCTGGGCGTCGCGCTCTTTGTCTGGCACATCCGGACACATGACAACGCCGTGGTCAGCCCGTCGTTCTTTACCAATGCTCGCTACGTTTGCGCGCTGATTGTTGTGCTCGTGGTTTACATGGTCCAGTTGGGGTATTCGGCCATTCTGTTGCCGTATATGGTCGACGAGCTCTATGGCATCAACCTCGACGGTGCTGCCTATATCCTCGCGCCGGGCTACCTCTGCGCTGTCATCGTCGGTGTAATGTCTGGCAAGGTTGCCAAGTTCCTGCCCTCGAAGCAGGCCATTGTCGCGGCTATCAGCATCATCATCGTGGCGTTGCTCATCCCCGCAGTGCTGCCGGGGGCCGGTGTTGCCACGGTTATCGTCTCCATGATTCTGTTCCCATCAGGGTTCGCGCTCATGTATGCGCCGTTGGTCGCGACCGCACTGCAGAACATTCCTGCCGCCAAGTCCGGTGTTGCAATCGGTTTCTACAATCTGACGATCAACATTGCCGTACCGGTTGGCATCGCGTTAACGGCCATGCTTGTTGATTCTCGACCGGCCTTCTTCAGCACCCTCTCCATCGCGCAGTCTGAAGCAGAAGGGGTCTCCGCTACCATCGCTTGGTTGCTCGCGCTCATGGCTGTCGTAGGTTTGCTGGTGTACGTCATCTCCGACCGCATCATCAACGACACGGCGGAAAACCGAGAGAAGGTTCACGCCTAGGTTCGCGCAACATCTTGCGCTTGGTGCTTGACGACGGACATTGCGTCGTCAAGCACCTTGTTCTTTGTGTGACGTGGGGTTAGGGGAGGGGCACCGGGAACAAGACTCGGCAAGTGGGGCGATTTCTTCTAGGCCGCGTGCTTAATAATGCGGGTGTGGGTAAGCTGCTAAGGGTAGTGGCTCCTTTCATCGGGAGCCTGACGTTTTGTAGTGGGACAAGGCTGGAATAGCCACCGCTGCAGTCGCTGTTTGAACTCGTAAAGAGTGAAGGACGTTCCTTATATATAAGGTGTGTTCGAAAAACGGCAATATCAATGAAAAAGGGAGAGGTTTCCACGTGAGTTTCGATGATTGCCCACCCTCGACTCCGGCCCACCGTGAGAAGAATCCAGAGTCGCGTGCATGCCCAGTTGCGGCTATTGACTGGAACACGATTCCTGATGATAAGGATCTCGAGGTTTGGGATCGTCTGACCGGTAACTTCTGGTTGCCGGAAAAGGTGCCGCTGTCGAATGACATCAAGAGCTGGAATACGCTCAACGCACTGGAGCAGCGCACCACGATGCGCGTGTTCACTGGTCTGACCATGCTGGACACCATCCAGGGCACGGTAGGTGCAGTATCACTCATTCCAGATGCGCTGACTCCGCACGAGGAAGCTGTGTACACCAATATCGCCTTCATGGAATCGGTGCACGCAAAGAGCTACTCGTCGATTTTCCAGACGCTGGCGTCGACTCCTGAGATTCAGGATGCGTTCCGTTGGGGCGAGGAGAATGAGTACCTGCAGAAGAAGGCCAAGATTATCCTCGACTACTACGAGGGCGATAATCCGCAGAAGAAGAAGGTTGCTTCCACTTTGCTGGAGTCCTTCCTGTTCTACTCGGGCTTCTACCTGCCGATGTACTGGTCCAGCCACGCCAAGCTGACCAACACCGCGGACATTATTCGCCTAATCATTCGTGATGAGGCAGTTCACGGTTACTACATCGGTTACAAGTACCAGCGCAACCTGGAGCGTCTGACCCAGGCCGAACGTGACGAGCTGAAGGATTACACCTTCGACCTCATGTTTGATCTCTACGACAACGAGATTCAGTACACCGAAGAGATGTACGACGAACTCGGTTGGACCGAGGATGTCAAGCGTTTCTTGCGTTACAACGGCAACAAGGCTCTGAACAACTTGGGCTATGAGGGTATGTTCCCGGCCGACGAGACTCGCGTTTCGCCGTCGATCCTGTCGGCCCTGTCGCCGAATGCTGACGAAAACCACGACTTCTTCTCGGGTTCCGGCTCTTCCTACGTCATGGGTAAGGCTGAAGTAACCGAGGATGAGGACTGGGACTTCTAAAAGCACAGGTGTAGGGAACATTCCGCATCGAGCCTCACTCTGGTGACAGCACACACACGGGGGTAGTAGTCCTAGCCTCGACGGTTCCTGCTAAATAGGCGTTAGCCCAGGTTAAGACAATTCTCAGGAAACTAATAGTGTGCTTAGCTGAGTGGGGAAGTGAGCCGGAAAATCCCTTAGCCTTAACTTTTTCCAAGGTTCAGACTAGAATCTGGCACATAGCGGTAGGTGGGTTCGCCGTCGCGTACTCGCCTGCACTATTCTCACAAGGACAAAACTTAAAATCCCTGTAGTGAGTTACAGGAAATCTTCGCGTAGTAAGGAGGAAGAATGACTGCAGTAGCGCCTCGTCCAGATCATGGCGTTGTAGCGCCGGAACGGCCGCAGCCGTTCGGACATGAGCGTAAGGGCAGCTGGGCGTGGGAAATGCTGACCACGACCGACCACAAGAAGCTGGGCATCATGTACATCATTATGTCCTTCTCGTTCTTCTTTGTCGGCGGTCTGATGGCTCTGCTTATCCGTGCTGAGCTCTTCGCCCCAGGACTTCAGTTCCTTTCTAACGAGCAGTTCAACCAGATGTTCACCATGCACGGCACGGTGATGCTGCTTCTGTTCGGTACCCCGATTGTTTGGGGTTTTGCTAACTACATTCTGCCACTTCAGATTGGTGCTCCGGACGTGGCTTTCCCGCGTCTGAACGCTTTCGGCTTCTGGCTGACCACCATTGGTGGCATTCTGATGCTGTCGGGCTTCCTGACCCCGGGTGGTGCTGCTGACTTCGGTTGGACCATGTACTCCCCGCTGTCTGACCCGATTCACTCTCCGGGTGTCGGTTCTGACCTGTGGATTGTCGGTGTCGGTGTTGGTGGTGTCGGTACCATCGCTTCCGCCATTAACATGACCACCACTGTCCTGTGCCTCCGTGCACCAGGCATGACCATGTTCCGTATGCCAATCTTCACCTGGAACATCCTGGTTACCTCGATCCTGGCTCTGCTGATCTTCCCGATTCTGACTGCAGCTGCTCTTGGTGTTTTGTACGACCGTAAGCTGGGCGGTCACATTTACGACCCGGCAAACGGTGGCGCAATGCTGTGGCAGCACCTGTTCTGGTTCTTCGGTCACCCAGAGGTCTACGTCCTGCTGTTGCCGTTCGTGGGCATCATCACCGAGGTCGTTCCGGTCTTTTCCCGTAAGCCGCTGTTCGGCTACGCAGGTATGGTCTTCGCAACCCTGTCTATTGCAGGTCTGTCCATGGCTGTGTGGGCACACCACATGTTCGTGACCGGTGGCGTTCTGCTTCCGTTCTTCTCGTTCATGACCTTCCTGATTTCGGTCCCGACCGGTGTTAAGTTCATCAACTGGATGGGCACCATGTGGCGTGGCCACATGACCTTCGAGGCTCCGATGACTTTCGCTCTCGGCTTCATCGTGACCTTCCTGTTCGGTGGTTTGACCGGTATTATGCTGGCTTCCCCACCGCTGGACTTCCACGTCTCTGATACTTACTTCGTCGTGGCGCACTTCCACTACACCCTGTTCGGTACCCTGGTCTTCGCTTCCTACTCGGGCGTTTACTTCTGGTTCCCGAAGATGACTGGTCGTATGCTCGACGAGAAGCTGGCAAAGGT
Source organism: Corynebacterium sp. LK31 (assembly GCF_014335015.1). Taxonomy (NCBI): domain Bacteria; kingdom Bacillati; phylum Actinomycetota; class Actinomycetes; order Mycobacteriales; family Corynebacteriaceae; genus Corynebacterium; species Corynebacterium sp. LK31. Next base: position 9,055 of record NZ_PDGW01000026.1, read on the forward strand.
TCACTTCTGGCTGACCTTCATCGGCTTCAACCTGACCTTCCTGGTCCAGCACTGGCTGGGTAACGAGGGTATGCCGCGTCGTTACGCCGACTACCTCGAGACTGACGGTTTCACCACCCTGAACATGATCTCCACCGTTGGTGCGTTCATCCTGGGTCTGTCTGTTATCCCGTTTGTCTGGAACGTCTTCAAGTCCTGGCGCTACGGTGAGGTCGTCACTGTTGATGACCCGTGGGGTTACGGTAACTCCCTCGAGTGGGCTACTTCTTGCCCGCCGCCGCGCCACAACTTCACCTCGATGCCGCGCATCCGCTCGGAGCGCCCGGCGTTCGAGCTGCACTACCCGCACATGGTTGAGCGTCAGCGCGCAGAGGCCCACGTTGGTCGTCAGCTCTAAGAGCTAGTGGCTACATGGCTGATGCAACTCTGAGTTAATAACTACGCGAAGCTAAGGCCCCATCACGGTTCTCCGTGATGGGGCCTTAGTCTTGTCTTTGAGAGTCTTTCCTAGGGAAGAGGCAGTAAGAGAGCGCAGGGAGAGCAGGGGGGGGCAGGGAGCGCCAGAAGGGCAAGAGAGCAGGGCGATGGCTAGCGCCTGTCACTGGCCACCCACTGAAGTGCGGAATCCCACTATGCGATGAGCACTCTGCCGGGGCTTCATGCGATACTGGATTGGTGAATGAACAGGTAATTATCTCTCCCAGTCAGTCTGTAGATACCGATGCTCTATCGGTTTCGTTGGCACCGGGACTAGCTCCGGTGCTTATTACCGCTGTTGGCCGAGACCGCCCGGGTGTCTCCGCAGCTTTCTTCCGCGTGCTCGCGGCCCACGGAGTTCAAATTTTGGATGTGGAACAGTCGGTGTTCCGCTCTAATCTGAGCCTCGGTGCGCTTGTTGGTGTCACAGAAGAAAAGGTCGGTGTTCTCCGTGAGGGACTCATTGAAACACTGAAGCCTCACGGCATGACTGTCAGTTTCCAGCTGGATGCCCCGATTGAGCGCAGCGATGGCTCCACCCACGCACTTGTCGTGTTGGGCAATCCGGTCAACGCTGAGGATATTTCCCGTATCGGCCGCACTCTTGCTGATTACGGTGCAAACATCGATTCCATTCGCGGTATTGCTGACTACCCAGTCACTGGCCTGGAATTGCTGGTCTCTATTCCGGACCCGAAGCCGGGTGCGGGCATTCCGCTGCGTAAGGCACTGGCCGAGCTTGCACAGGACCAGGACATTGACATCGCAATTGAACGCGCTGGTTTGCAACGCCGCTCCAAGCGCTTGATTTGTTTCGATGTGGACTCGACCTTGATTACCGGTGAGGTCATTGAGATGCTGGCCGCCCATGCTGGTCGCGAGGCGGAGGTTGCAGCGGTTACAGAGCGCGCTATGCGCGGTGAGCTGGACTTCGCCGAGTCACTGCATGAGCGAGTTAAGGCTCTGGCTGGCCTGCCGGTCAGTGTCCTAGAGGAAGTCACTAACTCCATCGAGCTGACTCCAGGCGCCCGCACCACGATCCGCACGCTGAAGCGCCTCGGTTACAAGTGTGGTGCTGTCTCCGGTGGCTTTATCCAGATCTTGGAGCCGCTGGCAAAGGATCTCGGTCTGGACTTTTACAAGGCGAATACCCTCGAGGTCGAGGACGGAAAGCTGACTGGACGCGTGGTCGGCGATGTCGTCGATAGGCAGGAGAAGGCCCGCAGCCTCAAGACGTTCGCCGCAGAGTCGGGGCTTCAGATGCATCAGACCGTTGCGGTCGGCGATGGGGCCAATGACATCGATATGTTGTCGGTCGCAGGCCTTGGTATTGCTTTCAATGCCAAGCCGGCGCTGAAGGAAATCGCTGACACGTCCGTCAACGTTCCATTCATGGACTCGATTCTGTTCATGCTGGGCATTTCCCGCGATGAAATCGACGATGCCGACCGCGAAGATGGCACCTTCCGCCGCGTGCCGTTGGAGCAGTAGTGCAACGCGAGGATCACAAGGATCCAGCTGTCACGGACGCATCATCGGTACCGGAGTGGTTCCGTATCGCCCATAATCTCCTGCCGCAACCTGATAGGGAAGACCACGGCGAGGATGTGCCGTGGGCAATGGCTATTGTGCTTGAGGTTCCGAAGAAGGAACGCCCCTCGCGCACTGCGCTGCTCCGCGCTGCCGCGATGGCTGTGGTTGCTTGTTGCCTGGACGAACGCGCAGGCGATGACACTTCTGCCTATCAACAAGGTCTGGCGTCTTGGTACGGTGCGCGCATCCGCAAGCTCACACGTCGCGCTCGCAATATCGGCTGGCAACGCGCTCAGCTTGCACCGGGTGTCACCGTGGACGTCGACGGCGCGCAAGCTCGCGCACTAGTGCCAACGCCTGTCGACGAAACCTACCCGGAGATTGCCAAACTACAAATTTCCGGCACCGATTTGCCTTACGACGACCCGGAGAACACATCTCCCGGCGCCCCGGGCGACCATGAGAGCGCTGACACCTTTGCTCCGCCAGTGATTTGGGTGGACAAAAACCTGAATATGTCCGTAGGAAAGGTGGCCGCGCAAGTTGGACACGGCTCGATGCTCTATGCGGCCAGCCTGTCGGTCGAGGACGCTTGGGCGTGGGCGCAAAGTGGTTATGCGTTAGATGTGAAAGAAGTACCGCGGGAGCAGTGGCCAGCGCCAGAGCCCCGCGCGGTTGAGGTTCAGGATGCCGGGTTTACCGAGATTGCACCCGGTTCAGTCACCGTGGCGGTGACCCCTGGGGCAGTAACTCACGACTGAGCGCGTGCTGCCTCCATGGCCTTGAGATCCTTGCGCAGAATCTTGCCCGTCGCCGACTTCGGGATTTCATCCATGAACTCGACTGCTCGCACCTTCTTGTACGGTGCGACGCGGTCGGCGACGTAGTCCATAATCTCGTCTTCAGTCACCTGCTTGCCCGCCTTGAGGACAACGTAGGCCTTAGGAATCTCCTCGCCGTCGGAGCGAACGACACCACTGCAGGCGGCATCGGCAATATCCGGGTGGCTGAGCAGCACGGACTCGAGCTCGGCCGGCGGAACCTGGTAGCCCTTGTACTTAATCAGTTCCTTGAAGCGGTCGACGATGTACACATTCCCGTGTTCGTCGAGTTCCGCAACGTCGCCGGTACGCAGCCAACCGTCGACAAGCGTCTCTGCCGTCGCCTTCGGGTTGTTGAGGTAGCCCTTCATCACCTGTGGACCATGAATCCATAGCTCACCTGCCTCCGAGCGCCCCTCGGCGGGAACCGGGATTTCCTCAAAGCTGTCGGAGTCGAGGTTGACAATCTTGTACTGAGTGTTGGGGACTGCGCGACCGATCGAGTCCAGCGGACTATCGTGGCCGATGCGGATGTGGGCTGCTGGCGAGGACTCGGTCATGCCGAAGCCCTGTGCGACCACGCAGTCAAGGCGCTTTTCCACCTGTTCCGCGAGGTCAAGTTGGAGAGAAGCGGCACCCGAGAAGATTGTCTCCAGGCTGGACAGGTCAAAGGAATCGACAGCTGGGTGCTTGGCCAGGCCCACAGCTACAGGCGGTGCGATGAACGCGAACTTCACCTTGTGCTCGGCGATGATGGACAGGAAATCGACGAGGTCGAACTTGCCCATGGTGTACTGCGTCGTGCGGCGCCACAGGCACAGATTCAGCAGCGCAGTCAGGCCGTAGATGTGGAAAAACGGCAGGATAGTGACAGCCGGGGTGTCCTCGGTCAGCGCGTTGACTGTAGCTCCACCCGCCTGAGCGACGTTGGCCACCAAGTTGCGGTGAGTGAGCTGGACGCCCTTCGGTACACCGGTGGTTCCCGAGGAAAACGGAATCACGGCAACGTCATCGGGTGATACGTCGACGTCCGGGGCTGCGTGCCCCTCGGCAAGCAGCTCGCCCATGCCGTGGAGACCCGTCAGGCCGATAATCATCTCTTCCGGCAGACCAGCAGCCTCAGCGCCGTGGGCGCCAGCCCAACCGATTGAGGAGGTCGTCAGCATCATCTTCGCGTCAGACATCCGGAGTTGGTTTTCAATGTCCTCCGCAGTTGCCAGCGATGCGACCGTCGTGCAGACAGCCCCCGCGCGTAGGACACCGTGAAGAGCGACCGCGAAGGTTGTCGAGTTGGGGCAGTGGAGAGCCACAACGTCGCCCTTCTTAATCCCACGTGCTGCCAGCGCACCCGCAAACTTCTCAATGCTGGCCTTCAGATCACCGAAGGTGACCTCGGAGCCTGAGTCAACGATTGCAAGCTTGTCCTGGTGACGTGGCTCAATTTCTCCGAAGAGGAACTCAAAGAGTGAGGTCTCCGGGATGTCGATGTCGGGGAGGTTGCTGGAAAGGGGCATGCAGGAAATCGCCTTTCTAATCTCGTGCACGGCTGCCAAGTGTCCTGCTTCATTAGCTCGGGCACTGTAGCAGTGCTGTGTTTCACATCACAATAATGTATTGGATAGAAAAGCGTGGGATTTTTTCCAGAAACTATGCCTAATCCAGCGTCACCTCGTGAGCCCAGACAGCCCCCTCTGAATCAGCTTTGGGTCAGCCGCTGCAACGCTCCAGCCGCAATATCCAGGTTGGTCGTCCGCCAGAAGTCAGGCATCGACGCGGCGATCCAGGAACCATAGCGTGCAGTAGCCAACCGTGAATCCAGTACCGCAACAACCCCGCGGTCATCGACTTGGCGTAGCAGACGACCAGAACCCTGCGCCATCAGCAGCGCTGCATGTGTCGCTGAGACCTCCATAAAACCGTTTCGGCCAGCGGCATTAGCCGCATCGGAGCGCGCGGACAAAAGCGGGTCGTCGGGGCGGGGGAACGGGATGCGATCGATGATGACACACGATAGCGATGGGCCAGGAACATCGACGCCTTGCCACAGCGTCAGCGTGCCAAACAAGCATGTCTGCGGATTAGCTGCGAAGCGATCAACCAGAGCACCGATAGAGTCATCGCCTTGGCACAGCACGTCGTAAGGCAGGCGCTTGCGCATTTCCTCCGCCGCTGCCTCGGCGCCTCGGCGAGAAGAAAACAGCCCGAGCGTTCGCCCACCAGCGGCGCGGATGAGGCGCTCCATGATCGCGAACTGCTCTGGTGTGGCGCCGTCGCGTCCAGGTCGTGGCAGGTCGCGTGCGACGTAGAGGATGCCAGATTTCTGCGGGTCAAAGGGCGTGCCGACGTCCAAGCCATCCCACCCACCGGAGGGAAGCCCCCAAGCGGCGGCCATGGCATCGAACTTGCCGCCAAGAGCAAGTGTTGCTGAGGTCAAAACGACGGTGGATTCGCCGAAGAGGCGTTCGCGAAGCAGTGCTGCGATGGACAGGGGAGCGACATAAACTGTCTTGTTCTCGCCAAGCCATACGACATCGTCGCTGCTGAACTCGAGAATCCGGACGACAGTGTCGTGCATATTCTCCACGGCTGCGCGGACGGTCTGACGTTCAGTGTTGTCAGAGTCGGAACCCGAACCACCGGAGCCCGACCCGCCAGAGTCGCCTGAGCCAGAGGTGCCCAGTGTGGTTTGCAGTTGCCACAGGCTATCGCGGAGCGAAGCTAGTGCCGCTCCCAGCTCACCGGGAATTTCTTCGAGTGCGCCGCTGTAGGCGTCGGCAAGCAATGCGACGGTCTCGCCGAGTAGATCCGTGGCATCGGTGACATCATCGACCTGCTCTGCGGCGCCGAATTTGCGGGCGCGCCGGGCCATCATGGTGATACCGGCAGGGGAGAGCTCGTCGGTGGCAACGGAGGTGATTCGACCGTCGAGCTCGTGAGCCTCGTCAATGACGACGCAGTCGTGCTGCGGCAAGATCATGGCGTCGGAGAGCGCATCGATGGCCAACAGTGCGTGATTGGTGACAACGATGTCGACGTTGGAGGCCTCGCGGCGGGCTTGTTCGGCGAAACACTCCTCGCCGAAAGGGCAGGAAATGGCGCCGACGCATTCGCGGGCCGTGACGGAGACCTGCCGCCAGGCTTCGTTGGAGACGCCCTTGTCCAGGCTGTCGCGGTCGCCGGTGTCGGTGTCATTGGCCCACTCGCGTAGCCGCATGACCTCGGCAGCGGTTCGGCTGAGCTGCGCTTCGCTGAGTAGAGCAGTTGGGCCGCCCATAGCGGTCGGCTCGGATTCATCACCGTCCATGACGGGATCTTTGATGACATTTCCGACCTTGGACTTGCACAGGTAGTTCGAGCGGCCCTTGAGGATTGCGAAGGTTGGCGTGCGGGACAAGTGTGGCTCTAGCGAACTGACTAGCCGCGGCAAGTCGCGTTCGACCAGCTGGCGTTGCAGCGCAATGGTCGCCGTGGAAACGATTACAGACTCGTCGGACTCCATTGCTTGCACAATGGCAGGCACCAGGTAGGCCAGCGACTTACCCGTACCGGTGCCTGCCTGTACCGCTAGGTGCCGCTCGCGCGCAAAGGCGGAGGCCACCGACCGGGACATTTTGACCTGATTCGGTCGAGTCGTTCCGCCGAGTCCCTTCACTGCCGCATCGAGAAGAGCTTCGATGCTATCCGCGTTATGGACGCTGGCTCTCGGTGAAGCTAGCTCGTCAACATCGTCAAAGTCCTCAAAGTCGTCCGATAGCTCAGCAAAATCTGCGTGCCCGATACTGTCCGACACAGTTCCCCCGCCGCCTAAACGCCGTGAAAACGGACGGACAGTACCGGCTCGTCACGGGAAAGTGCAAGTCCCTCCCACGGGAGGCTGACCAGCGCTTTAACCAAGTGATCGCGGGACTCCTCCAAGGTCGGTAGACCATCGACGACCTCGCCATCGCGCATCATCGGAATGGTCAGATCGCGGTAGTGCAGGTTGCCCACATCCGGGATTTCTGAGCCGAGCGGGAAAGCGATTTCCTCCACGGCGGTACCGGAACGACGGCAGGTACGAATAGCCGCCTTCACGCCACCGTGGCTTCGCTTGTCCAACGAGCGCTTGGCGACGGGCACCCCATCAACTTCGACCATCTTGTAGACCAGGCCCGCAGTCGGTGCGCCGGAGCCAGTGACTACAGAGGTGCCCACGCCGTAGACATCGACCGGCTCTGCCCTCAGCGCCGCAATGGCGAACTCGTCGAGGTCAGAGGACACTACGATGTTGGTGTTGTGCGCCCCCAGCGAGTCGAGCTGCTGACGCACCTGGCGAGCGAGAACTCCGAGGTCGCCGGAGTCAATACGTACACCGCCGAGTTCCGGACCCGCGACCTCAATAGCCGTATTGACGCCCTCGGTGATGTCGTAGGTATCCACCAACAAAGTGGTGTCGGTTCCCAGTGTGTCAATCTGAGCCTTGAAGGCCGCAGCCTCGTTCGTCGTGCCATCTGGGTTGGTGTGCAACAGAGTCCACGCGTGCGCAGCGGTACCGGAAGCTGGGATGTTGTACCGTGCCGCTGCCTCCAAGTTGGAGGTGGCGCTAAAACCTGCCAGGTAGGCGGCACGGGCAGCAGTCACAGCTGCTTCTTCATGAGTGCGACGCGAACCCATTTCAATAATCGGGCGCCCACCGGCAGCCGTGACCATTCGGGTTGCTGCCGAGGCGATGGCGGAGTCCGCATTGAGAATGGAGAGAATAACAGTCTCCAAAATGACGCACTCGGCGAAGGTGCCTCGCACCGTCAAAATGGGCGAGGCGGGGAAGTAGAGCTCTCCCTCGCGGTAGCCGTCGACTTGGCCACTGAAGGAATAGTTACGCAGGTAATCCAGCGTCCTGTCATCGAGGAAGTCCAGCGAAGCCAGCTGTTCCTCGGTGAAGCGGAAGTTGCGGATAGCATCCAACACACGCGCTGTACCAGCGACAACGCCATAGCGACGCTCATTCGGCAGGCGACGGCCAAACACCTCGAAGGCGACCTGGCGCTCGCCGGATCCGTCGGCAAGCGATGCCTGCAGCATCGTCAGCTCGTACTTATCGGTGAGAAGGGCGGTGGAGGAATGCTTATCAATCACGGTCAATAGTCTAGTCGGCTGAAGCGGGCCGGGGCAGTCGGTTCCGGCGAGCGCGCGCCACTCCGTACTATCCTGGTGCCTATGAGCATGCCAGCAGCAACACCGATGCCCACTATGGATGCCGATGTCGTGACGGAATCGAACCGACCCTGGCAGTGCATTGTGTGGGATGACCAGGTTAATTCGATGAGTTATGTCACCTACGTGTTTCAGATGCTCTTCGGCATGGACCGAAAGAAGGCGCACGCGCTAATGATGACGGTTCACACGGAGGGCAAGGCAATCGTGTCTTCCGGTGAGCGTGACAAGGTGGAGGCCGATGTGAAGAAGCTCCACAAGGCAGGCTTGTGGGCAACAATGGAGCAGGCTGACTAAGCCGATATTCGACAGCGGGAGAGAATTTACATGCGTCCTTGGAAGCGCAAGCGATCCCTTCTCGGCGGTGGCGTCAAGTACGTCACGGCTTTTGAAGGCACGGAGCGGGATTTGCTGCTGAATCTGGCTGCTACTGTGGCGGACTCGCTGATGGAGCGAGCCCGGTCGGCGCCGAAGGATGAGCTCGCGGAAATGACGGGAATGCCTGTCGGACACTCCGAAGCCCCATCCGATCCGAAGCTTGCGCGACTGTTGCCGGACTTCACCAAGCCGGGTGAGGAGAGCGTGGAGGGGGAAAACGCTTTCATGCGCCAGCTGCATGAATCGGAGATTGTAGAGAGCAAGCTCCATTCCCTGCGTGCGATTATCGATGCCCTGGAGCCCGCCGAGTCGGGGCAGGTATCCATTTCGGAAAGTGATGCCCATGCCTGGGTAGCGGGTATCAATGACTTACGTATTTACCTGCATGTTTCCATGGAGAACCTCAATGGCTCCATCGAACAGATTGAGCAGACCGACGCGATGTACCAGTGGCTGTCCTACAACCAAGAGTCACTGTTGGACCAGCTCATGGGTGAGTAGCGAATCCGAGCAAAACCCCGAAAAGATGCAGTAATCAACTGAGGTTAGCTGCCATGAACTGTGGTGAAAGGTGCCGTGGTCGACAATGAATTCTGAGATCTTCGCAATCAGCCCCACCGACATTCGACACCAAGCCAGCAGTGCTGCGCTGGGCACGAGCATCGACATCGGCGCAGGCTGTCTCGACTCCATCGACGGCATCTCCATCGGCCATGCTGCTGAGGGGGATACCGGAGTCACCGTCATCGCCGCTCCAGGCGGCGCTGTCGGCGCTGTCGATGTCCGCGGCGGCGGTCCGGGCACCCGCGAGACCGACCTGCTCGCACCGGAGAATACGGTCGAACGCGCCCACGCTGTCGTTTTGGCTGGCGGCTCCGCGTACGGCCTCGCAGCTGCCGACGGAGTTATGCGTGAACTGCGCGACCGCGGCATTGGCTTTGAGGTCACCCCAACTCGTCCGGATATCCTCGTGCCCATCGTTCCCGGTGCTGTCATCTTCGACTTGCTGTTGGGGGAGCCGACGCTGCCCACCGCTGCGCTAGGGCGCGAGGCGTTGTCTCACGCGCTTGACGACGTCCCGGAGGACACTCCCTCCGGCACAGTAGGTGCCGGTGTCGGCGCTATGGCTGGGGCAATCAAGGGTGGTTTTGGACAAGCCCGTGTGACCTCCGCCGATGGTAAGTACTTTGTGGCTGCCGCAATGGTGGTGAACTCCTTTGGTGCGGTCATTGACCCGGAGGGACACCTTTACGGAATGCCGGCGGCTGCCGGTGCCAGCAAGGAGGCATTGGCCCAGCTGGACCAGGTTTTCGTCGGTAGAACCAAGATTCTCGCCGATGCGGCTGGCGACGGGGAATCGTCGGCAAGCACGCGAAACACAACGATTGGCACGTTGATAACCAATGCGCCGGTGACAACTGCGCAGTTGAAGCGGTTGGCGATGTGCGGTCATGATGGGCTGGCACGAGCGATTCGGCCGGCCCATGCGCCGATGGACGGTGACACGCTGTTTGCCCTCAGCTCGGCCGAGGCGGCGGATAGCGGAAACGCTGAACCCGTGGGCTCGGATGTGGTGGCCCTGTTGGCTGCGATGGCGGCCGATGCGGTGCAGATGGCTATTGTCGATGCCGTGATGAGTGCAACGGGACGCGCGGAAGTAGCCGCGCTGTCAGAGATGCTGGACAAGTAGTGAAGGAAGTTCGCCAATGAATCCGCAATGGAGCTCGGGACAACAGCAGAATTACCAGAACTATGCGCAGTACCCGATGGGCGGTCCCGTGCAGACGCGGCGGAATAATCAGATTGTTCCACAGGATCGCGACGGCGGGCTCGGGGCGGCCATCAGTACGGCTATTGGGTACCTGGCACTTATCTGGACGGTCTTTCTTGTCAACGAATTCATCTTTGGTGGGGCGCTGAACAACTTCGGTGTGCGCCCACGCGAAACCTCGACGCTGTGGGGAATTTTGACCGCACCGCTGCTGCACGCAGATTACGGGCACATTGTGGCGAACTCTCTGCCCGGGGCGTTGTTCGCCGGTTTGATTGCAATGTCGTCGAAGCGGCTATTTTGGCAGGTCACACTCTTGATTACGGTCGTTGGTGGCGGTCTGACATGGCTGGTCGGCGGTGTAAATACCGTCCACATCGGTGCGTCCGGCCTGATTTACGGCTGGCTGGCGTTTTTGGTGGTACGCGGTTTCGTGAATCGTCGGGTGATGCAGATTATTTTGGGCGTAATTCTGGCATCGATGTATTCGGGTCTTATCTGGGGAGTGCTGCCAACACAGATGGCTGTTAGTTGGCAGATGCACCTCTTCGGCGGGCTTGCGGGCATCTGGGCTGCGGTGATGTTTAAGCGTGGTCGTGCGCGTGGCTAAGAGTGCACGTGGTTAAGAGCCCGAGGTACGTGGCATCAGCTCCTGGCGGAATCGGCCTAGAATAGGAGCTTCGGTGTTTGACCAACGATATGAGGAGTCCAGATAGCGGTGGGAGCAGGAGCAGAAACTCAGGTAGTCAATCAGCTGACAGCGCAGGATAGCGGCTTCCCCGACCGAACAGCGCCGATTGGCATCTTCGACTCCGGCGTCGGTGGGCTGACAGTGGCACGTGCCATCATGGATCAGCTTCCGCACGAGTCGATTATGTACATCGGCGATACTGCCAACGGCCCTTACGGCCCGTTGCGCATCGCCGAGGTTCGTCAGCACGCGGAAGCGATTGCCGATGAACTGGTTGCACGCGGCTGCAAGATGATTGTCATTGCCTGCAACACTGCTTCGGCCGCATTTTTGCGTGATGCCCGCGAGCGCTACCCAGTCCCAGTAGTCGAGGTTATTCTGCCTGCTGTGCGCCGTGCGGTCTCGACCACCAGGAACGGAAAAGTCGGCGTAATCGGTACCGCCGCCACAATTCGCTCCCGTGCCTACCAAGATCTCTTTGATGCAGTGCCCGGCGTGGATGTCTCCGCGGTCGACTGCCCGCGATTCGTGGACTTTGTCGAGCGAGGAATTACCTCCGGTCGCCAGATTCTGGGACTTGCAGAGGGCTACCTCGCGCCATTGCAGGCCGATGGTGTGGACACCCTCGTGCTGGGCTGCACCCACTATCCGCTGCTGTCTGGTGTGATTCAGCTGGCTATGGGGGAGGACGTCGCCCTAGTGTCGTCGGCGGAGGAGACGTCGAAGGATGTTCTGCGCATCCTCACAAAGACCGACATGCTCGCTGACCCGGAGAGTAATCCGAACCCTGTGCGCACATTCGAATCCACTGGAGATCCGCAAGTTTTTGCATCCCTGGCAAAGCGCTTCCTTGGGCCGGGTATTAGCCAGGTCACTATGCATTCCCAAATGTGACCTTTCTTATTAAATCCAGACACTCCATTGGTTTTTTGCTCGTTTTTGATCAATTACATGGCAAGCTTGAAGTATGCGATTGAAGGTTCTGGGATGTACAGGCAGCATGGGTGGCCCATCGGCGCCAGCATCTGGCTACCTCATTGAGCTGGATAACGGTCGAACCTTTGTCATTGATTTGGGTCCCGGTGTCCTCGCCGAATTGCAGAAGATCTCTGATCCTGCAGCTTGTGATTTGTTACTAACTCATGTGCACCCAGACCACACTGCAGACATTCCAGGGCTGCTCGTCTGGCGTCGCTTCCACCCGACAGCCCCGGCGAGTTCCCGGAATCTCCTGGTTGGCCCCGGAGACATTCACGACCGGATAGGCACCATGTGCAAAGCACTGGGAAGTGAAGAAGATGCCAACCTGGAAGACACTTTTGATCAGGTTGTGAGTAACCCCGGTGAGCCACTGTTAGTCGGTGGGGACGAAGCGGACGGAGGCGCCGTCGTCACGCCGTATAACATGGTCCACCCGGTGCCAGCTGTTGGATATCGCATTGAAGCAGATGGTCTGACCATTGCGTACACCGGAGATACTGCGTGGACCGATGAATTGGTGGAGCTGGCGCGGGATGCGGATATCTTCATCTGCGAAGCCACATGGTGCAGCAACGAAGAGGGCACCCCACCGGACATGCACCTGACAGGCTTTGAGGCCGGAAAGGCAGCGACGCTGGCGGGGGTTAAGAAGCTGGTGCTGACTCACATTCCGCCATACGCCGACGGTGAAGAAGCACTACGTGCTGCGAAGAGTACCTTTGCCGGTGACGTTGAATTGGCCTACCTGGGCATGGAGCTAGGCGGCTAGTCACAGCGACTATCGGGTTTCCGTACAGCTGTCGCACCGCTTCCGCGCCGGGCGGTAGGGTAGTTGGCATGACTACAGCTAATTCCGATTTTCGCCGTGCCGATGGACGCGCGGTTGATGAAATGCGCAAGGTGACCATCACTCGCGGCTTCACCGACAATCCGGCCGGTTCTGTGCTGGTTACTTTCGGTAATACGCGTGTAATGTGCACCGCTTCCGTCGAACAGTCGGTGCCACGATTCAAGCGTGACTCCGGCGAGGGCTGGTTGACCGCTGAGTACTCCATGCTGCCGGCCTCTACCCACGAGCGCATGCCCCGCGAGTCAATGCGCGGCAAGGTCAAGGGTCGCACTCACGAGATTTCCCGTCTGATCGGTCGCTCCTTGCGAGCTGCTATCGACTTGAAGGAACTCGGTGAGAACACCATCAACATCGACTGTGATGTTCTGCAGGCGGATGGTGGTACCCGAACCGCTTCCATCACCGGTGCGTACGTCGCGCTGGCTGATGCCCTGACCTACCTGCATGCAGCGGGTGCAGTTCCGGGCACCCCGCTGAAGGCACCAGTCGCAGCTGTTTCGGTTGGCATTATTGATGGCCGTGTCTGCCTGGATCTGCCTTACGAGGAGGACTCTCGCGCTGAGGTCGACCTCAACGTGGTGATGACCGCAGAGGGTAAGTTCGTCGAAATCCAGGGCACTGGCGAGGAAGGCACCTTTGACCGAGGTCAGCTGAATGACATGCTCGACTCGGCGGAAAAGGGTCTGCGTGAGCTCGTTGCCCTGCAGCAGGAAGTTCTGCGTGCGCCGTACCCGGGTGAGCTGCCGTGAAGCTCCTCGTCGCTACCCGAAATTCTAAAAAACTAGTCGAGCTCGACCGCATCCTGCGTGCGGCGGGTATTGATTCGGTGGAACTTCTTTCGCTTAGCGACGTCCCGGAGTACCCAGAGCGCCCCGAAACCGGTCGCACTTTTGCGGACAACGCCTACATCAAGGCTTTCGATGGTGCGACACACACCGGCTACGCGTGCTTGGCAGACGATTCGGGGCTCAGCGTCGATGAGCTAAACGGCATGCCGGGTGTGCTCTCGGCGCGCTGGTCCGGCACTCACGGCGACGATGTCGCTAACTACGAGCTGCTGCTCGCCCAGATGGGGGACTGCCCAGATGAGCGTCGTACGGCGTCCTTCCGTACCGCCTGCGCGTTGGTCGTCCCCGGTGTCAAGGAGGTGCCGTCCGCGCTTGCCGACGGCGGTTTCCCAGCCGTCCTCGATGAAGCCGGTAATCTGCTGCTGGTTGTAGAGGGCCGCTGGCCTGGCGCCATTCTGCGCGAGCCTGTTGGGGACAATGGGTTCGGCTACGATCCGGTGTTCGCGCCCGCAGTTGGGGAGGGCAACGAAGCTGAGGGGGCCTTGTCTGCGGCACAAATGAGCGCCGAAGACAAGGACGCTTTTAGCCACAGGGGGCGTGCACTGCGTGCCTTGACTCCGGCGCTGAAAATTCTGGCTGAGGTTGAGGCTAAGGGGTAGCCCTCGGGCTGCCGAGAGCCCGCTACTTCAGCTGGAAAGCGGTCTCGACTTCCTCACGACGCTTCTTCTCGACGAAGAAGGAGAGGAACGGGACCACGCCACCGAGCGCGGTGATAATCCACTTTGCTGGTTCCCAGCGGGCCTTGGTACCCAGGTTTACGGTGGCAATGAGGAATGCCATGTAGCCGAAGCCGTGAATCTGGGCGGTGTAGAAGAACCACCGCGGCGCGTCGGCGGAGTTGTCGAGGATGAGGTACTTGTAAATCATCTCGGCACACAGCAAGAGCAGCATCACACCCGTGAAGTAGGCGGTGACGGAGAAGTACGTCAGTGCCTTCCTTACGCGCTCTTGACGATCTGGATTGATGTTGGTCACTAAAAGTCCTTTTCTCGAATAAGCAGTTATCGCCTAGGCGTTGGTGCCAGAATCCGTCGATTGTGTCTCATCCACACGCTGCACCTTTCGCGAGCCATCTGGGTTGGTCGGCAGGAATTCGTCTGGAATTTCCGTCATGACATCGTCTTTAGCCTCAAATGCGGCCTCGCTATTGCCGCTCAGGCGTTCGCGTTCGTACTCCATGTATTTGCGGTAGGCCCAAATAAAGAACAGGCCGAAAGCTGGCCACTGCAGTGCGTAGCCCAGGTTTTGGAATGAGCTGGTTGTGTTCCACCTGCTGAGCTGCCAGTAGGCGAGTGCAAGAGTGGCGCCGACTGCAAGAGCCAAGAAGATTAGTTGCACCACGCGGGTACGAGTGGGAATCTTCGCTGGCTTGTCAGTGGTATTGGAATGCTGTGAAGTGGACACATAACCACCATAGCTAGTCCGTGACCTGCCAAGCTAGCGCGCTCGCTGGATAGGCAGGGGATGGGACATTAGGAATTCAGCTAGGACATTAGGAAATCTGCGGCAAACCCGTTAAAGTGTGTACAGTCCAAATGAGCTGTGAAAGTTCGTTGCGCCTGTAGGTGGCTTATCAGTAGTCCATGCTTACGGGGACTGTACGTAACTGTCACGGATTCGCGACGGGCGCCTGTGGCGGAATTGGCAGACGCGCTGGATTTAGGTTCCAGTGCCTTAGGGCGTGGGAGTTCAAGTCTCCCCAGGCGCACACATAAATACCCCGTGACTATGCAGGTCACGGGGTATCTTCGTTCTCCACCCCGTCAGATTTTCCGCCCTCATTAGGCCGCGTGCCCAAAATCTGGCCCATTTCCCGCCCGAAGCTATTCCAAGGTCGCTAATCTCCCGTGCACGGTGTAGAACCATGACTATGAAAATTGTTGTCTGCGTCGTTTATCCCCGCTACCCAGATAACACTGAACCTCTCGGCGGGTTCGTCGAGTCTGAAGAAACCGCCCTCGCGATTGACAACTGGTGGCGCGCACAACCCGGCGACATGATTGGCACCTGGGAAGACTTCGAAGTCGAGGTTGAAAGCCGCGACCAGCTCCTCTACGGAGTGTTTAGTGGTACCCCCACTCTTGAAATCACCGATAGCAATTTCTGGGACCCCATCTGTCACGGGGTGTACACCGACCGCAAGGTGGCTGAACACGCGGCAAAACCCAAGACAATGTGGGAGGCCAACAACTGCCCGCCAAAGTTCGTGCTCCCCTTCCGTCTGGGCTGGAAATTTGACCGGTATTTCCCCGATGGAAAACCCTGGCCGCCAGACCAGTTGTAGACCTGCGACAGTCCTGCCTCTTTTAGCGGGAACGCAAGACGGGGCAGTCGCACAGCGCGCGTGAGTGCCATTCTGGGAAACCTTTGTTCGCTCATTCCACTGCGTAGGGCAATCGAATCTGTCGATACAATGACGCTGATCGAATCGTATCTTGAATCGTAAGGTGGAAGCAGGGAGGCAACATGAGCATCTCGATGCATCTGGATGAGTACATGGCGCGTCGTGGCATAGTTCCCGACGACACTGTGGTCAACGATGATCCCTGCGCAATCTTCGACGGCAAGGTCGAGCGCGATGGTAAGTCGCAGCAGGATCTTGAAGAGTCAGAGCGGCGCTTAGAAGAAGCGGAGTCCACAATTCTGGATATGCTAGGCGATTAATCGAGGAAAGATTGAGCGTTCTCGG
The DNA here is from genome assembly GCF_014335015.1 of Corynebacterium sp. LK31. Taxonomy (NCBI): domain Bacteria; kingdom Bacillati; phylum Actinomycetota; class Actinomycetes; order Mycobacteriales; family Corynebacteriaceae; genus Corynebacterium; species Corynebacterium sp. LK31. The sequence continues at coordinate 25,287 of NZ_PDGW01000026.1, forward strand.
CGCCCATTGACACGCATTCCGGGTGTGATGTTCATCACCGATTGGGCATAAATTGGCTCGGTCTTCCGCGTTTTATTTTCCACCGCCGGCGCTGCCAGGGTGGTGAAGCGCAAGCAACTTTTCGACAGGGGAACACTGTTTCCTACCTGCGAAGTTCTTGCGCTTTCGAAGCGTTGTACTCGCTGATTTCGCAGCCGTGTTCAGCCTCTCGTTTTGGGGCTGCAAATTATCTTCGCGTTGATGGCGCCGCGAAACTGCGCGAGAAAAACATGATGGATTCCTCATGATTTATGGCATAGTGTCCTGGCAAGGATTTGGAAACAAAAGATGTTTTCATTTCGTACTCCACAAGACAAGGACCTCAGCCACGTGAAATACGAAAAACTCGCCACTTTGCAGACCAACGTCGTAACTGCTCCAGACCTGGGCACTTTTGCAGTCACTTTCGCCGGTCAATCGCAACCATGGCTGGACACTCTCTCCAGCGTCATGGCCAGTGGCAACTCAAAGAAACTACGGGAAGTTTTCACTCGCGCTGAGGAACTGCTCACACCGCTTGACGACGATCTCATCGGCCAGCTTCCCGCAGGTTTCGACCCCTTTGGCTGGGCAATCTCACTCGTTACAGACGAGCCATTTACCGGAGATACAACCAACCCTGCGGTCAGCGTCCCGGGCATCGTCTTGGCACAGTTGGGCATTGTCGAGTTGCTGGAAAAGCAGGGAATTAATATCACCGAAGCGGTAGCGGTAACCGGTCATTCGCAAGGTGTTCTTGCCGCTGAGATTGTCGCTCGCCCAGAGAAGGCAGCAGAGCTTCTGGCGCTAGCTCGCCTCATCGGTGTGGCGTGTGCGCGCGGAAGCCGAGTAGCCGGATTTGGGCACGCGCCGATGATGAGTATCTCTGGCCTGACGGTCGAGGAGTTGGAGCCTTTCCTCCCCCAGGGCTGTGTCATCGGTCTGAAGAATACGCAGACTACCAGCGTAGTTATCGGCAAGCAGGATGAACTAGACCAGCTGGCAGAGCAGCTCACAACGCAGCAGCCGAAGGGTCGGAGAGTCGAATGTACAGTTCTGCCAGTTAGTGGCGCATTCCATCACCCAGCGCTGGTACCTGCTGTGGCATGGGTAGTGGAGCGAGCTGAGCGCATTGGGCTAGATGCGGAAACGGCGGACCGGCTTGCGCGTGCAATCTTGGTTGACCCCAGTGACTGGAGCGCCGAGGTACGGGGGCTCATCGACCAAGGAGCAACCACCATTTTGGATCTGGGGCCGAACACAGGCGTCGTCAAGCTGACAGAACGCAACGCTGAAGGCTATGGCGTGGCGGTGATTCCTGCGGCGACAGCTGCGGGGAGGGGCGTCCTGTCTGAGAGCGACATTGAGCACCCGACATCGTGGCTGGAGTTTGCGCCGCGTCTGGTCACTGGAGACAAGCCCCGTGTCGAGACGAAGTTCACCAAGTTGACCGGGCGCTCGCCAATTCTGCTCGGCGGTATGACCCCGACAACCGTTGACCCTGAGATCGTGGCGGCTGCTGCGAATGCGGGGTTCTGGGCGGAGCTGGCCGGTGGCGGCCAAGTCACGCCGGAAATCTTCGAGGCTAATGTGGCGCGACTCTCCGATCTGCTCGAGGAGGGGCGCAGTGCACAGTTCAACACCATGTTTTTGGATCCGTACCTGTGGGGTTTGCACATTGGAAGCCGCCGTTTGCTCCCGCGCGCAGTGGCAGCGGGGCGACCGATTGATGGCGTCACCATCTCCGCGGGAATCCCCGAGGTGGACGAGGCAGTTGAGCTAGTAAAGCAGCTGCGTGAGGGCGGGATTCCGCATATCTCCTTCAAACCGGGCACAATCGCTCAAATCGAGTCGGTGCTCGAAATTGCAGACACCTTGGCGCAGCAGGGCACGCCGTATCCAATCATCATGCAGGTTGAAGGTGGGCGTGCCGGTGGCCACCACTCCTGGGAAGATCTCGATGACCTGCTAATTAACACCTACGCAAAGATCCGCAAGCGAGATGTGGTGCTTGCTGTTGGCGGCGGTATCGGCAAGCCAGAGCAGGCCCGTGATTATCTGATGGGCACGTGGTCGACACGGTGCGGATTGGCGCCGATGCCGGTAGATGCTGTCATCATCGGCACAGCTGCGATGGCAGCAAAGGAGTCGACCGCCTCCGAGTCCGTGAAACAAATGTTGGTCGACACCGTCGGCACTGACAACTGGATTCCCGCTGGTAGCGCCATGGATGGCATGGCGTCGGGGCGCAGCCAGTTGGGTGCTGATATCCACGAAATTGATAACGCCGCAGCACGCGCAGGCAGATTGCTTGACGAAGTCGCAGGTGACCTCACTAAGGTGACTGAACGACGCGCAGAGATCATCGAGGCGATTAACGCCACCGCGAAGCCGTACTTCGGAGATGTCAGCACCATGACGTATGCCGAGGTGCTGAACCGCTATCTCGAACTGTGTGCGCCCGAAGGGACGTTCCTCGATCCAACGTGGTCGACGCGCTTCGTCGCACTCGTCGACCGCGTAGAGGCACGACTGAATGCAGTCGACGCGGGCACGTTTGACGCGCTTGCCGACGGCGACAGCTTGCACACCCAGCCGCAGAACGAAATCTCGCGACTGTCCGGCCTGCTGGATCTGGATACCCAGCTCCACCCAGCAGATGTCACCTTCTTTATCTCTGAGCTCTGCCGCACACCTGGCAAACCTGTGCCATTCGTTCCGGTTATCGATGATGAGGTTCGTCGCTGGTGGCGATCGGACTCCCTATGGCAGGCGCATGACTCTCGCTACGATGCGGATCAAGTCTGCATCATCCCAGGGCCGCAGGCTGTTTCGGGCATTACCCGCGCGAATGAGCCAGTAGCGGAAATTCTGGGTCGGTTTGAAAAAGCTACTGCACAGGCATTGACGGATACCGGCTACCTGCCGGAGGCACCTGTTGACGCCCTCAGCCGGATGCTCGCAGCACCTGTGATTTGGTGGGCTGGTCGACAGCAGCCGAATCCGGCGCTGGCACTTGGCGCGGAACATGAGTGGGTATGTGTATCTGACGCAAGTGATGTCTCTCGTTCACAACGCCTGGAGCACCCAGGTACTGGTGCCATTTTGGAGACCATTGGAGCTGATGGCAGCAATGATGAGGGCGGGGAGGAGCTCGTCTGGGCACAGCTGACCGTTCCGCTGCCCGATGCTGCGGGGGAGAATACGCAACTGCGAATTCGCCTGTGCCAGAGTGCAGCGGTGGGCGCAGTGCCCGTCGTCAAGCATGAGGATGCGGCAGCCGCGATGCGGGAGCTGACGCGAATCGCGGCTGGCGGTGAGCTTGCAAACATCGTCGATGGGGTCGCGGAGTGGGAATCCGTGTGGGATCCGATGGCGATGGCTGACTACGATGCGGTCACTATTGCAGCTGCCGGCGATGAGTCACAGGCGACGGTGCCGGACGCGTTGGTCGGGCATGCTTGGCCAGCGATTTTTGCGGCAGTCGCGCAGGCGCGTACTGAGACCGGCATTGATGTTGTTGAGGGCATGCTCGCGCTTGTTCACCTTGAGCATCACATTCGTATGATTGGAGCTCTGCCGCAGGAAACCACAACGTTGCGGATTAGTGCGCGTGTCGACGAGGCCGTTGATACGGACTTAGGGCGACTAGTTGTGGTGCGCGCGGAGGTTCGTGATGGCGATACGCTGCTCGCCACCTTGAGTGAACGCTTTGCCATTCGTGGCCGAAACGGCGGCGAGACAGCGCGGACCAATACTGTGCCATTTCCAACGGTCACGGATACGCCACGGAGTTTCCGCGGTGCCTTGACCGTGGAAGCGCCTAAGGCGATGGAGCCATTTAGCTGTGTCACGGGCGATCGCAATCCTATCCACGTCGATTCCCGGGCAGCAGCGCTAGCTGGTCTACCAGGGGTTATTGTCCATGGAATGTGGCTGTCGGCGATGGCCGAGCATGCGGCTGTTGCCACGTCGGATGCCGGCATTGGCAATCGGGTGATTGAGTTCACTGCGACTATGCTGAGTCCGGTTCTACCTGGTCAGGAAGTGAAATTCTCTGTCGAACGCCGTGGTTTTGATGACCGTCCAGGCGCCGGTGAAGTCCGTGAAGTCACGGCCACAGTAGAGGGCGAGCTGGTACTGACTGCCACTGCTGTAATTGCCGCACCGACGACTGCATATGTCTTCCCTGGCCAGGGGATTCAATCACAGGGGATGGGGCTGTCTGCCCGGACTCGCAGCGTAGCGGCCCGCCGCGTGTGGGACCAGGCGGATGCGATGACCCGAGAGAAGCTTGGCTTTTCCGTACTGGCTATTGTTCGGGACAACCCGGTAGAGGTGGTTGTGGATGGTGTGCGCTATTTCCACCCAGAAGGTGTCCTGAATCTGACTCAGTTCACCCAGGTTGCGATGGCGACGTTGGGGCTGGCGCAGGTTGCGGAGCTCCGTGAAGCAGGGCTGCTGGATGAAACAGCTCACTTTGCGGGACACTCTGTCGGTGAGTACAACGCGCTGGCGGCTTTCGCTGGTGCGCTTGACGCAGATGCCGTGTTGGAGGTTGTCTACCGCCGCGGTTTGACCATGCATGAACTGGTCGAACGTGATGAGCAGGGGAGGTCCAACTATGGTTTGTGCGCCCTGCGTCCGGACAAGATCGGCGTACGCGAGGACGAGGTCACTGAGTTTGTTAATCGGTTGTCGCAGGAAACCGGTGAGTTCCTCGAAGTCGTAAATCTCAACCTGGCAGGCAAGCAGTACGCCGTCGCCGGCACCGTCGCGGGCCTTGCGGCACTGGCTGAACAGTGCGAGCGCCGCAGCTCGGACGGCAAGGGATACGTGCGTATCCCAGGTATTGATGTGCCATTCCACTCCAGTGTCCTACGCGACGGTGTGGATTCCTTCCGTAAACACCTGGAGCGGCTGCTGCCAGCGGAAATCGCTCCAGAACGCCTGGTGGGACGCTATATCCCGAATCTCACCGCGACCTCTTTTGAGCTGACCGAGAAGTTCGTCCGCCAGATGGCTGCAGTCGTCGACTCAGACATTCTGGAAAACATCCTTGCCGACTTTGATACTGCTGCTGAAAACCCGGCGCGCCTGGCCCGCATGTTGCTGGTCGAGTTGCTGGCCTGGCAATTCTGCTCACCGGTGAGGTGGGTCGAAACTCAGGATCTGTTGCTTGAGGATCTCGGTGTCAGCCGCATTATTGAAGTCGGTGTAGGTACAGCGCCCACACTGGCAAACCTGGCTGCCCGTACCTGCCAGTTGCCCCGCCACCGAAGCCGTGACATTCGAGTGCTCAATCTCGAGCGTGATGCTGATGCAGCGTTTATGCGCGACCAAATTCAGCCGGAAAAGACTGAGCCCGAGTCGGAGGTGACACCAGAGCAGGACGCGGCGCAGACCCTATCTGGAGCAGCAGGAGCATCGGGAGAAGCAGGATCAGCGGCGCCGGCGGTATCCGCAGACCAATCCGCGGCGACCGAACAGGCAACCACGATCACGAGTGCTGCCACTCCGGCTGCCGAAGTTGCTGATATCGCAGTCAGCCCGGCAGAAGCGCTGGAAGTTCTTATTTGCCAATGGACGAAGGTGCGCCCCGACCAGCTCGGCGCCGCCGACTCCATTGAGACTCTGGTCGATGGAGTCTCATCTCGACGCAATCAACTGCTGCTCGATCTCGGAGTGGAATTCGACCTCGGTTCAATCGAAGGGGCCGCAGATGCGGAACTGGCTGATCTAAAGGACAAGATTGATAGCTTGGCCAGTGGGTATTCGGCATTCGGTCCGATTCTCTCCGAAGCCATTGCCGACGGTATTCGCCGGATTACCGGTCCTGCCGGTGCAGGCGCGAATTACATCGATGACTATGTGGTCGATGAATGCCAGCTCGGCAAGGGGTGGGCAACCGCAGTTAGCGCCGAGATGATGCTCGGTACTCGCGAGGGCGCATCCCTGCGCGGCGGTGATCTTGCGCATCTGGCACCGGCCGCCCCAACCAGTACTGCTGAACTCAACCAGCTGATCGATGAAGCAATCCTCGCGGTCGCCTCGCAGCGAGGTGTATCTGTCGCTAAGCCGTCGGCAAGCGACAGTAGTGCTGGGATGGTCGACTCGGCTGCACTCACTGAGTTTGCAGATAAACTGACTGGTCAACGAGGAATTCTTGCCACCGCTGCACGCACGATTCTGGAGCAACTCGGCCACGAGATTACCGGTGCCATTGACTTCGATGCCGAAGACGCCGACAGCAACCTGGTAAATCTCGTCACTGCTGAACTCGGTGCGGACTGGCCGAAGCTGGTCACCCCGACGTTTACGCCCACCAAGGCAGTGCTGCTCGACGACCGCTGGGCCACCTCCCGCGATGACCTAGCACGCCTCTGGGCAGCCGCTGATGAAGACGTGGCTGACACCGCGCCGGGCAGTATCCACGAAACCGCAGTCGAGCAGGCACAGTGGTGGGCTGCCAAGGCAGACGCGGCAGGGCGAACACAGTTGGCGAGTATCTACCGACAGCTGGCGGATGAGTCCATCACGAATGTGGACGAACTATCGATGAATGCCGACATCGCAGTTGTTACCGGTGCATCGCCAAATTCGATTGGCTCCGCTGTGACTGCACAGTTGCTGTCTCAGGGAGCAACCGTTGTTGTCACTACCTCACGCCTGGGACATGAGCGCCTGAGCTTCTACAAGCAGCTCTACCGCATGCATGCGCAGGGCGAGGCGAAGCTGTGGGTGGTACCGGCGAACCTGTCCAGCTTCCAGGACCTGGATTCCCTTATCGACTGGATCGGAACCGAGCAGACTACGACGATTGGTGCGGAAGTGGTTGTGACCAAGCCCGCGCTGTCACCGACGCTGCTATTCCCGTTCGCGGCGCCTACGGTCTCAGGTTCGCTTGCCGACGCCGGTCCTGCGTCCGAGACCCAAATGCGTCTGCTTCTGTGGTCGGTGGAACGACTCATCGCAGGGATATCAGCACTTGGCGGGGACAATAATCTGGACCATCGTTTGCATGTGGTGCTGCCGGGTTCACCGAACCGTGGTCGCTTCGGCGGTGATGGTGCCTATGGTGAAGCCAAGGCCGCACTCGATGCAGTGGTGGCGCGCTGGAATGTGGAGGACGCTTGGCGCACCCGCGCCACTCTGGCTCATGCACAGATTGGTTGGGTTCGAGGCACCAACCTGATGGGTGGAAACGATCCGCTGGTTGCTGCAGTGGAAACAAAGGGAGTTCGCACCTTCTCCACCGAAGAAATGGCAGCTGAACTCATTGAGCTCGCGAGCTCGGAGGCTCGGAAGAAGGCACAAACCCGCCCGATTCAGGCCGATCTCACCGGCGGATTGGGTGACGTCGACCTCAACATTGCGCAATTGGCGCAGGAGGCTGCGCAGGCGGCTGGCCCAACAGCTCAAAGCTCCGAGGTCGCTAGCGGGGCGCGTTCGCAGGAGCCGTCGTCAAGCCGTGTTCTGAGCGGTCTGCCAAGCCCACGCCGACCAATTGCGCAGACAACACCGACCTTTGGTGACATCGCAGCGGCTCCGGAGGACATGGTGGTCATTGTGGGCGCCGGTGAGCTTGGGCCGTACGGTTCTTCCCGGACGCGCTTTGAGGCTGAAGTCGATGATATTTCTGCAGCAGGAATTGTGGAATTAGCCTGGTCAATGGGGCTGATTTCCTATGAGGGTGGCTGGCGCGATGCCGACGGGCAACCGTTGGCAGAAAGCGACATTGCTACGCGCTACCGCGATGAAGTACTGGCGCGAGTTGGTGTGCGTCGTTACGCCGATGATGGCGATTTGGTTGACAATACGATGACTGAGCTGACCACGGTCTACCTGGATCGTGCGTTGAGCTTTGCTGTGCGTGACCGCGCGGCAGCGGAGACTTTTGTCAGTTCCAACCCGGACAACACCACTGCGAGCTTCGATGCCGAGACAGGGCAGTGGCTTGTGACACGGGCCGCTGGCACGCCAGTTCAGGTTCCACGCCGAATGGCGATGAGCCGCTATGTTGGCGGTCAAATTCCGCAGGGCTTTGACCCGGCACGCTACGGTATTCCGGCAGACATGATGGACAATCTGGACCGCGTGAGCTTGTGGAACATTGTCTGTACTGTCGATGCCTTCTTGTCATCGGGCTTCAGCCCAGCGCAGCTGCTGGAAGCGGTCAACCCGGCGCGAGTGTCGTCGACACAGGGCACAGGTATTGGTGCGATGGAGTCGCTGCGCAGTCTTTACATCGACGGTCTGCTGGGGCAACCGCGAGCCAATGACGTCCTGCAAGAGGCATTGCCAAATGTTATTGCCGCCCACGTTATGCAGTCGTATGTCGGTGGCTACGGGCAGATGATTCACCCTGTGGCAGCCTGTGCGACGGCAGCGGTGTCGGTGGAGGAGGGCGTCGACAAGATTGCCCTGGGTAAGGCAGATTTTGTTGTCGCGGGTGGCTTTGATGACCTATCCACAGAGGGAATCACAGGTTTCGGCGACATGGCCGCCACAGCTGACTCCGCCACCATGGAAAACAAAGGCATCGAGCATGAGTACTTCTCCAGGCCGAACGATCGTCGACGCGGAGGTTTTGTGGAATCGCAAGGCGGTGGCACGGTGCTGTTGGCTCGCGGAGACATCGCCCGTGACATGGGGCTCCCCGTGCTCGGTGTCGTCGCATACGCCCAGTCCTTCGCCGACGGCGCGCACACATCCATTCCGGCGCCGGGTTTGGGCGCGCTAGCGGCCGCTCAGGGCGGCGAGAAGTCTCGGTTGGCTCGCGCCCTTGCAGCACTCGATGTCACTGCGGATCAGGTCGCGGTGTTGTCCAAGCACGACACCTCGACCAATGCCAACGACCCAAATGAGTCCGAACTGCATGAACGCATTGCAGATGAACTCGGTCGCGAGCGCTCTAACCCGCTGTTGGTGGTCTCTCAGAAATCGCTGACGGGACACGCTAAGGGTGGTGCTGCAGCGTGCCAGATCATTGGTCTGACCCAGGTGTTGCGCAGCGGCATTGTGCCAGGTAATCGATCGCTGGACTGCGTCGATCCCGCATTGGCTGAGCATTCGCGTCTGGTATGGCCAACGAAGGCAGTCAATTTCGGCAATACGTTGCCGCTGAAGGCTGGCTTTGTTACCTCGCTCGGGTTCGGACATGTCTCGGCACTGGTGGCAGTCGTGCATCCGGAAGCTTTCTACCAAGCGATAGTGCAGCACGATGGCGCTGAGGCTGCGGAGCGTTGGCGGTCCGCGGCGTACAACCGCGAAGCGGCTGGTCTGCGTCGCATTGATGAGGCTATTTACGGTGGAGAAGCCCTCTACGAGCGTCCACGCGAGCGAAACCTGGCGGACGGTGGTCGGTTCGGTTCACCCGCTGCATTGGAAAAGGCAGTTCTGCTTTCCGACGGCGCCCGTCTGATCGATGGTGTCCTCCAGCCATGATTGGCGTAGACCTCGTCTATATTCCGGGCTTCGAAGAGCAGCTGAATATGCCAGGAAGTCAGTTCGCGCAGGCTGTTTTCACACCTGCGGAGCTACTGGTAGCTAGGCGCCGCGGAGCAGTCGGCGGCGCGCTGGCGCGTCACTTAGCGGGCCGCTGGGCTGCGAAGGAAGCCTTCATCAAGGCCTGGTCGCAGACTCTCTTCGGCAGCCAACCGCCGATTGCGCGCGATCAGCTGGACTGGCGGGAAATAGAGGTGCAGCCGGATGCCTACGGTCGCGTGAGCATCAGTCTCCACGGGGCTGTGAGCCGCCATTTCCACGATCAGGAGTGGCAGCTGGGGCCGTCGTTAAGCATCTCGCACGACGGCGACTACGCAATCGCCGTCGTACGCTTGGACTAGCCCGGCGCCGTGCTAATCGACGGACTTCTGACGGCGACCGACCAAGATGCCGGCACCGAAGATTAGCGCGCCCAGGATTGCGCCGGTTCCGGCGACTGCGGCGGTTTGGAGCGGGGAGTTGGTCGCGGCCTGCTGAGTCTGCACATCAACTTCGTCGAGGCCATTGCCGGAAGCGTTGGACTTTGCGGAAGCCTTGCCAGATGCCTTGGATGAGCCGCTGGCCTTGGACTCTCCGGTCTTGGAGGCACCGGTCTTCACAGCTTCTTCGCGTTCCTTGGCGGAGCCGCCGACGCTGAGGTCCGTGGCCGTGTCCTGGCTGCGGTCGGAGGAACCGTGAGCAGCAAAGGTGTAGAGTGCGCAGTCATTTTCGACGCAGTTGGCGGCCGATGTGACGGCCTCGACATTGAGCGTTGTGGAGAAGCTGCCGTCGGAGGACATCTGGGAGGTGCGGACAAACTCAGCGGCGGAGAAAGCATCAGCGTTGGTGGTGGAGAACTTGTTCTTCTCAGCCACTGCGACGTAGATGCCGTTGCCACTGGTCTTGAATCCGGTGCCGGAGACGGTAATTGGGGTGCTGCCCGATGGATTCAGTTCCGTGGTGGACAGGCTTACCGACGGGGTGCCGGTCGAGGAGCTGCTGCCGTTGGAGCTGCTGGAGCCGCTGGAGGCGCTGGTGCTACTCGTTCCACTAGACCCTGTGCTGCCACTGGTGCCGGAGCTTGCGCTGCCTGCGGACTGTGAGGAGCCACCGCCGGAGGGCAGGGTAGCGTCCTGCTTGGCAGCTCCGCCGGCAAACGATACCGCGGTCGCCGTGTCCTGGCTGCGGTCAGAAGAACCGTGAGCAGCAATGGTGTAGACCGAGCAAGCGTTCTGCATGCAGTCTGCCGTGCCGAACTTCGCGCTGACCGGAAGATCCACGCTGAAGCTGCCGTCGGACTTCAGGTTGCCGCGAGAGGTAGACACAAACTTGGTATCCGGGCCGAAGGAATCGGCGTTGGTCACATCCATCTGGTCATTTTGCGCGATACCGACGTAGATGCCCGGTCCAGAGGTCTTGAAACCCTTGCCTTCGACTCGAATGGTGTCGCCGCTCGGGTTCAAGTCTGAGGTCTTGGACAGGCTCACCGATGCGTTACCCCGTGACTGCGACGGTGACTGCGAGCCCGACTGTGACTGGGAGCCCGAACCAGCGCTCTGGCCACCGCTCGGCGCCGCGCCGGTGGAACCCTGCGATTGAGCAGCCTGGGAAGTAGCACCCGCCTTGAAGGTGATGGGGACCCACTGGTCATTGCTGCGGTCAGAAAGATTAGGGAACGCAGTAAAGGAGGCTACGTAGCACTGGGTAGAGGTGCAGTCGACATCGCCAAAGCTGGTCGCGACCTTCATCTCCTGCGTAAAACTTCCGTCCGCGCCAACCGTGACCTTGGCCGCTTCGCCGTAGGTCGAAGGGTAGCCCGACTTTGGCTTCTCGATTGTCTGGGCCAGGTAAATATTTGCGTTAGCGGGGTAGCCGACTCCCTTGATGGTCACGGTGGCGCCGTCGGACAGATCGGTGGCAGGGGTCACGGAGAGCTGGCGCTCAGACTGATCGGTGCTGCCGCCGAGAAGGTCGCCGATGCCGGGGAGCGAACCGCCGAGCTGTCCAATCGATGGCAGTGACTGTGCCGATGCGGGGACTGCGGGTAAAAATCCCGTACTCACTACGATTGCCGAAGCTAAAACAATAGAGCGGGGAAGCAGGCTCCGTCGGAAAGCGCCCTGCGTCGTGGACATGTGAACCTCTGATTCTGTTTGGGAGTTCCGGCGCAGGCGCGGCGAAAAACAGGGAACCCCACCGCGCTGACCAGAGTAAAGCGTAAACTAAGGCAAGCCTACCCTCCGCGTATTGATAAGGGCAATAAATGCCCCTGCCGAGGTGGGCGAGGGGTGCTCTCTAGTCTGCGGCCTCCGCGACGCTCATGAGATAAGAGATTGTCATGCGTTTGATTTCCTGCACCGTCAGCTCGTAATGAGCTTCCCGCTCAGCATCGCTTCCCGGATGGTCCACCGCATAATTCAGCAGGGCGTACGTGGCGTTAATCATGAGGTCGGAGATGAAGTTCAGTTCCGCATCGCTTGACGACGGCACCAGCGGGCGCAGCACCTTTGAAATCTCGGTGACCAGGCGTGACTTCGTATCTTCTGCAGTTGCGCGTGTGGCGGGCGTTGATTGAACAGCCAACCATACGGCTCTTCTAGAAACGTCCTCGCGCCAGAGCTTTGCCAGGTGATCGATGAACTCCGAGAGAAACTCCGGCCATTTCAAGGTGGGGACTGTTTCTCCGAAACGTGAGACTTCCTCGATGACGGCCTCAGTGTCCTGACGGTCGAGCTCGCAGATCATCACATACTTGTTTGCGAAGAATTGGTAGAGCGTGCCAATGGGGATATCTGCGATGCGAGCGACTTCGTCGAAAGTGAAAGACTCAAACCCGTGCTCGATGAGCACTGTGCGTGCCGAGCTGAGCATGCGTGCGTACCGCTCTCGGCTGCGTTGCTGAGCCGGAGTGCGACGGGGACGAAGAATATTCGGTGCGTCCTGGGATTGAGTCACTACTACGAAACCGTCTAATCGGGATGATGTGGGAGGAGAGTTTGGGGCCAGGGTCAGAGTAGGCCTTGCGGCTAGTTAGCTTTCGGAAGCCTGTGATTCCACACCCAAGTCACGCAGTACGCGCTGGACGTGCCCCTTGGCGCGAACGTTGTACCAGGCCTTTTCAATTTCTCCTTCGGCATTAACCAGGAAAGTCGAGCGGATGACGCCCTGGACAATCTTGCCGTAGTTCTTCTTCTCGCCGAAAGCGCCGAATGCGGTCATGGTTTCCTTGTCCGGATCGGACAGAAGGGTGAAGTTTAAGCCGTGGTCCTCGCGGAACTTTGCGAGTTTCGCCGGCTTGTCCGGAGAAATACCTACGACAGGAATGCCGGCATCGTTCAGGGCAGCGGATTCATCGCGGAAGTCGCATGCCTCAGTGGTGCAACCTGGGGTGTTGGCCCGCGGGTAGAAGTAAATCAGCACGGGCTTGCCCGCGTAGTCCGACAGAGAAACCTGCTCTTCGGCGTCGTTGAGAAGAGTAAACGCTGGGGCAGGGTCGCCAGCTTCCAGACGGATGTTGTTCTGGCCGTATTCTTTGTCGCTGGAGGAAGAAGTAGTCATGGCTTCATCGTATCGACTCTGGAGCGGTGCGTGTCGACTCTGAAGCAATGCGTTGAGTTTTTCCCCGTGCTCGCCCACGTTGCTGTAGTGGAAGTGTTAGTCTTTTAGGCGAACAATCACTTTAGATATTCAACTTTTTAGGGAGTTTACGTGGCTCGCAGCATTGAAGATATCCAGCGCGATATTGAGCGTAACCGTAACCAGCTCGCCCGTACTCTGGATGAGCTAACCGTGCGAACGAATCCGAAGAACGTTGCGGATGACGCAAAGACCCGTGTTTTCGATGCTCTGAATGAGCCGAAGGTGCAGGCAGCACTGGGCGTCGTTGCCGCACTTGTTGTTGGTGGCATCGCAATGGGCATTCGTCGCAACCGCAATCGCAGCAAGGAAATTGACCGCATTCGCGAGATGATTGAGACTGCTGCTAAATAGTTTTTCGGTAATTAGCGCACGCGCTTCGGGTGGTTGCCTGGGGTCGTGCGCTTTTGCGTATCTAACCCTTGTTTGAGTCAGGCGTGGGGTGCGAGCGAGGGTTGCAAGTTGGCACCTGCGCTTGTTGTGCAACAAAAAGACCGGGAGGGTATTTCTACCTTCCCGGTCTGTATTGTGCGCCATCAGGGACTCGAACCCCGAACCCGCTGATTAAGAGTCAGCTGCTCTGCCAGTTGAGCTAATGGCGCTTACTGTTTCCTGCTTGGTGCTCTCTGTGTGAGCTCCTCGCCGGCAACGAGAAGATATATAACCAGGTTTCTGATTGTTTGTAAAATCGGCTGGTCAGATGCTGTTTTTGAATTGATGTTTTTGCATGTTTTTTGAAAGGTTTTGCGCAACCGTTTGAAAAAAGTTCAAAAAAAGTTTGGAAATCCTCAAAGTGGGGTAGGGCCTGTATCAATGCCATCGACGTTGGGAGTGTGCATAGATGTCGGAGTTACGTTCGACAGTGTTCAGTAACGTCCGGAAGCGTCCGGTGGCACTTTTGAATAGCGAACTGATTACTTTTCGGTAACGCAGCTTCAAGGGGGCGCTGTTTTCCCAGGTCGGTTGAAGTGCCCCGGTTTTTTGGGGTTGCACAGCAATTTTCCAGAGGGTTAACTGTAGGAACCGTTGGGCTACTTTGCGTGCTGCGCCCTGTGAGGGGTTGATGACTGCGATTGGGCAGTCAATAAGGCTTTTCAGTTAGGGCGAGCGTTTTATCGGTGGCTAGTGCCGCTGCAGGGCAGTCTGACCTTTTTCGAGGGCGCACCAGGGGCTGTAGCAGGACTCCGCTGTGTGTCGCAGTGTGTCCCCGGGACTTACTACTTAATAATTGCACTGTTGGAGTGAAGCACGATCATGCGGCAATCTTTTAAGCGCCTGTCGATGGCGGTGGTGACATTTGCGACCACCATCTCGCTAGCTGCTTGTACCGTCGGCGGAGATAATGCCGAGCAGCAAGAGGCGGAGAAGCCAGACGTTGGTCTTGTCGCCAGTGTGAAGGACGACGCCACCGATGTTTCGGTGGTTGACCCGATTTCGGTTCAGGTGGAAGAGGGACATCGCCTGGACAAGGTTGTTATGACCAACCCTGAGGGCAAAGAGGTCAAGGGCAAGCTCGACTCCAGTGGTACCAAGTGGACCACTGCAGAACCCCTGGGCTACTCAAAGACCTATGAGATTAACGCCACCTCGGGCACAGAAAAGCTGGCTACTTCTTTCACCACCGTCGAGCCGACTTCTCAGGTAAATGGTTACCTGTCCCCGCTGGATGGTTCCACCGTGGGTGTCGGTCAGACTATTGCTGTGAAATTCAGCGCGAGTATTTCGGACCGCAAGGCTGCTGAGGAAGCAATTAAGGTGACCACCGAGCCTAAGGTGGAAGGCGCTTTCTACTGGCTGAATAACAGTGAGGTGCGCTGGCGTCCAAAGGAGTACTGGAAGCCGGGGACCAAGGTTACCGTGAAGTCCGATATTTACGGCACGGATCTTGGTGACGATATGTACGGTGCGGAGTCCGCCGAAACCAGCTTCACTATCGGTGATGAAGTCATTGCTATCGCTGATGACGCGACGAAGACCATGGTCATTAAGAGGAACGGTGAAGTCGTAAACTCCATGCCTATCTCTATGGGGTCGAATGTTCACCCGACTCCGAATGGCCAGTACATCATCGGTGATCGCAACGAGACCATGGTGATGGACTCTCGTACCTACGGCCTGTCTCTGGAAAACGGTGGCTACGTCACGCCGGTTAACTATGCAACGCAGATGTCTTACTCCGGTATCTACGTCCACGGTGCACCGTGGTCAACGTGGGCACAGGGCAGCGTCAACCAGTCTCACGGCTGCATCAACGTCACTGACGCCAACGCTAAGTGGTTCCTGGACAACACTAAGCGCGGTGACATCGTGATTGTGAAGAATACGATTGGTGAGACGCTCTCCGGTGTTGATGGACTCGGTGACTGGAACATCCCGTGGGAGACCTGGAAGAAGGGCAACGCCGACGAGACCAGCTCTTGGTAGTCCATGTCCTCTAAGTGAGGCCATCATTTAAGCCACGCGGGTTAGTCCGTTTCCTAATCACCCAACATTCCCAGCTCCTGCGCCCGAGCAACAGCCGCGGTGCGGGAGCTGACGTCTAGCTTGGTGAAAATATGTACCAGATGCGATTTCACAGTCGCTTCGGTGAGCACCAGCTGTTCTGCAATTTTTCTATTCGACATACCCCGCGCGACCAACTCGAGCACTTCGAGTTCGCGCGGGGTTAGTGCTGTATTGGGGTTGCGCATCCGCCCCATCAAGCGCCCGGCCACTTGTGTGTTCAGCACGGTCTCGCCGCGAACGGCACGACGGATACCATCGATGAGCTCCTCCGGAGCGGCATCCTTCAGCAGATAACCAACTGCGCCTGCGGTGACAGCGCCGAGCACATCCGAGTCCGAAGAATAATTGGTCACCACCAACACTTCTGGAGCCTTTGCGCCGCGCCCGGCCAGTGCGCGGATGGCTGCGGTGGCATCAACTCCGCCTGCGCGGGTAGCAGTGCCAGGGGCCTCACCAAAGCGAAGGTCCATGAGTACCAGATCGATGTGGTCGCAAGAGTCGTCGTCAAGCGATGCACGCACCTTCTCGACCGCCTCGTCACCGCTGGCCGCCTCGCCAACCACGACGATATCCGGCGCCGATTCAACGACTGCGCGAAGACCAGCGCGGACGATGGGGTGATCGTCGGCGATGAGGACTCCGATGGGCATGGTCACCTGGCTAACTCCTCGGGTGATGTGAATGGTCGTTTCCTACCTGCATACCAGGCGCGGGACTTTAAGAGGCGAGCTCGTGCGGGATGCTGACGCTGACACCGCAGCCACGCCCCGGTTCCGACTCGATGGTGAAGGTGCCGCCGAGCTTCTCCACGCGTCGGCGCGCGTTGGCGATCCCCACGCTGTCGTCGTTAGTTGGTGCGGTGGGGTCGAAGCCGATGCCGTTGTCGACGCAGTCGAGCAGAATCTCGTCGGGCTGGTAGGTCAGGGTGACACGGCAACGTGTGGCGTGTGCATGCTTGACGACGTTCGCCAAGCTCGCCTGGGCCACCCTGATGATGGTTGCTTCGACGGTGGCCGGCAGCCGCGTGGGTGTGCCGTCGACGCAGAAGCTGACAGCATCGCCCAGCACCGTGGAGGAGCAGACTTTCTCCAACGCACCGGATAGGTCTGCGCCTTCGAGGGGAGCCGGCTGAAGTGCTGCGATGATGCGCCGGGTCTCGGCGAGATTGTCGGCCGCAACCTTGCGGGCGAGCTGTAGCGAATCCACCGAGGTCTGGTCATGCTGAGTGGAAGCACTTTTCATGCGGGACTCCACCGAATGCAGTAGCAGCTGGATGGAGGAAAGCCCCTGCGCCACGGTGTCATGAATATCGGCTGCGAGGCGTGCGCGTTCGTCCAGCTCACCGGCACGACGGGACAGTGCTTCCGAGTGGGCGCGGGCGGCTGAGAGCTCCTCCAGCGCCTTGGTCTTTTCGATAGTCTCCTTCTGCAGGAGCCGGAACCCCAGCCCCACCGTAAGTACAAACGTCCCGCCCAGAATGGGGCCAAGGACACCACCAAATGTCAGCGGAGTATGAATAGCGATAGCGCCAATTGCCGTCGCCGTTGTCGCTGCTACCATGATTACGGCCGTAAGACCGCCGGTTACCTGCAGAATTACGAAAAACAGTGGGAAAACCAGGAACGAGGCATCCAGCGTTGCAAACGCCAACGCCGCCCAGCACAGCAGCAGAATCACAAGCCAGCCCAACAGCAGGCCACGCGGCTTAGTCAGCGCGACCTCGTTGGCTACGTTGCCATGCCGAGCCCGCCCAATCGGCCCAATGGAACCTGCGATGTACACCGCTAGAAAGCACGCCGCATAGGTGATGATTCGCCACTGCGGATCCGGAACCACGCATACCGCCAGCAGCACCAGCACCAAAACATCCAGGGCAAACCGCAGTAATTGCCAGCTGCGGTTCAGAGTCTCAGGAGTATCCACGCTCTCGAGCTTAGGGCAGTTCCGCCTGCCAAAACACCGCTGACGAGCCGGAATTGTCAACATCAACCGAAAGTTGGAGACGAAGTTCAACCTCCATGGCGATTAAATCCGCCTTTGAATCCACGACCATAATGAATATGTACCAGTCAATGAAAGAACTTCGAGCCGCTCCAGGCCGTGCCGCACTGATCACCATCACCGTCGGGATGATTGCTGTGATGGTCACGTTCCTCTCGGCTTTGGCTGCAGGCCTGTCCGCCCAGTCCGTCTCCGCACTTGACGAGGTCTACAGCAAAAACGATGCCGTCGTCGTCTCCGAGGGGGCTACGTCGTTGTCGTCGTCAAGCATCGGCGAGACGGCGCGAAAGAGCGTCCAGACATGGGCGAGCGACAACGGCGCAAATGTCCGCGATGTCTACGTCAGTCGTGCGCGCGTCGATGAAACGCCCGTCACCGTCATCTCCGACTTTTCGCTTAACGACGACCAGGTGGCCGTCACCGACGGCGTCAGTGAAACCGCCATTGCGGAAGGTGACTCGCTGACCCTGTCTGGCGCGATGGGCGAGCACGAGGCCACCGTTGCGCGCGTGGCGGGAGATAAGTGGTTGGACCACCAAGCGGTCATTTATGCCGGGCGCGGCGTGATGGAAGACCTGACGCCGGGGCAGATGGTGCCAGCGGCGATGGTTGTCGACGAGTCCGCGGCGCAGCTGCCGAATGTCTCGGAAGGAACCATTCTGCGCGACGGCGAGCGCAATAACCTGTCGGCTTCCTACCAGGGTGAGCAGACCTCGCTGAACGCGATGACCTCGATGCTGTATGTGATTTCTGCGCTGGTGGTAGGCGCGTTCTTCACCGTGTGGACCGTTCAACGACTGCGTGGTGTGGCCATTTCCTCGGCGCTCGGTGCGTCCCGCTCCGTGCTGGTGGCTGACTCTCTGGCGCAGGTCCTGGCCGTGCTGGCAATCGGAGTCGGTGGCGGTGTTGCGGTGACTGCAGCGGCGGGCTGGGCTCTGCAGAGCGGCGACGTCATGCCAATTGTGGTCGATGCTTCCACGACCGTCGTGCCGGGGCTCATTCTGGCCGTGACCGGCGTAGTTGGTGCGCTGCTGGCACTGGTGCCGGTATTCCGCGTCGATCCGACCACCGCATTGGCGAATGCGTAGTGGCTCGTTAGTACGGCCTAGCACGGCGGCTTCCCACAGAACACTCACATCGCGTTAATCATGCACAACCTTCAACTGAGGAATTGAGGAATTCAGGACAAAATGACTACCTACATCGACAACCAGGCTCCCGTGGCACTCGCTCTGAAGAACATTTCGCTGACCGTCCAAGATGGCGACAACAAACGCACCATTTTGGATGACATCTCGCTGAAGATCCGGGCAGGCGAGGTAGTGGGACTGGTCGGACCATCGGGTTCCGGCAAGTCGACTCTGTTGACCATCGCAGGTTGTTTGAAGAGTGCCGATACCGGACATGTCACGCTGTACTCCAACAAGCAGGACGCGAACGGTGCAGGCGCGGACGAGAGTGCGGAAAGGAAGGCCATTGATCTGAGCGCTCGCGGCGCGGATGCTGCCAAGATTCGTCGCGAACACATCGGCATCGTTTTCCAGCAGCCGAATCTTCTGCCAGCGCTGACGGTCAAGCAGCAGCTCATCGCAATGCGGCGATTGGGCCGTGTTTTCGGGTGGCCCGCGGGTGGCCGTCGTGAAGCGGAGAAGCGCGCAGATGAATTGCTCGAGGCAGTCGGACTGGCTGGGCTGGGAGAACGTCGCGTGAGCCAGCTTTCCGGTGGTCAGCAGGCACGCGTCAATGTTGCGCGCGCACTGATGAATGAGCCGGAAGTGCTGCTAGTCGACGAACCGACCGCGGCTTTGGATCAGAAGAGTGCAGGGGCGGTGACGCGACTGATTATGGATGTGACGCGGAAGATGGGTGTGGCCACCCTGTACATCACCCACGACCTGGGGCAGCTCCACGGTGCCGACCGAATCGTGGAGATGGTTGACGGCAAGCTGCAGTCCGCGGATGCAGGCTTGGTGGCTACTCGGTAGTGACTATGGGGGGAGGAGGCGGCATCGAAAAGGCTGGGTCAGATAACCACGCCGCCGGAAAGGCTCACATTTTTGGCCTTTAACCCCAGAAATTACGGGCTGCAAATGTGAAACTGTGTGAGTTTATGACACTTTCGGGCTATTTTTCGGGCGGTAGGTTCAGGCGGTGAATGCATCACCACTTTCGACCAGGAGAAGTAGTGAAGCAAACCCGCCGAACGAAATACAGTGCCATCAAACCCATTGCGCTTCAACACATCGCCAACGGGGCATCAGCAAGCGCAGTTGGGCGCGATTTAGCGATT